>NZ_JBFAKW010000082.1:0-41077 GCF_040655955.1 Streptomyces sp. NPDC050263
TCCTCGTACTGGACGTACTTGGGCTTTCGGCCGGTGCGGCGAGAGTGCGTGCCGGGCGTCGCGACGGGGCGAACGTTGCCTGCCGCGGCACTAGAGCGGGCCGACGGCACCGGCAGGCCGGGTGGGCCGACCGGGCACGGTGCCGCCTTCCCGCGGGCGACGCTCAGACCACCGGACCCAGCGGGTTGAGCTGGTCCGCGCGGCCCTCGAAGGCGTAGAGCAGCAGGTCCGTCATGTCGAACACGTCGTCGGAGTTACGCGCCTCGACCGGGCTGAGGAAGGGACGCCAGAAGGGGTCGCGCACGATCGAGTGCCGGCTGCCCTCCATGGCCCGGTGGAACACCTCGGCGACGATGCGCCCGCCGACGCCGGTCAGCTTCCCGCCGCCCTTCACCTCGGCCTCGCGCAGGATGTAGAACCACAGCGGCGCGTTCTTGGCGACCGCCTTCGCGAGCCCGGCGGAGAGCTGCGCGCCGCCGCCCTGCGCGAAGTCGGCGGCGGTCAGCGGCTCCACGTCGACCTTCCGGCTGACGAAGTACTCGGCCATCTGCTGTCCCGTCGCCAGCCGCAGCATGGAGGCCCGGGTGAGGTTGCGGAAGGCGAGGTTCAGCTCGATCTCCGGGGGCTTCGGCTGTCCCCGCCCGCCGAAGGCGCCGAGCGGCAGGTTGGCGAGCGGATTGACCAGCAGCGTGTCGATGCGCTTGGCGAGGTTGAACTGCGCCGCGGGCACCTGGAGATCGGCCCGCTCCGGCGCCGCCTCCTGGAAGGCGAACAACCGCCTGAAGTCGGCGATCCAGTTGGTGGGCAGCCGCTCGAAGTCGCCCGCCTCCGGGTCCGTCGGGTCGGCGGGCGGCGGGGAGAGGATGCCGCTGGTGCCGCTGAACCGGAACAGCAGCTCCAGCGTGCCGCGGCCCCGGTCGAAGATCCGGTTCCAGTTGTAGGCGCCCCGGACCATGCTGTGGCCCAGCCGGTAGGCGGCCACGGAGAACTCGATCGGCATGGTCGGCAGGTTCTGCTCGCCGGTCGTCGTTTCGAAGACCCGTCGGCCGTTGCTGAACACGTCGTCGACGATCTCGGGGTCGACGATCCGCTTCAGGAAGTCGTGGCGCAGCATCCACTGGTAGTGCTTGACGACCGTCTCGCGCGCCGACTCGAACAGGACCGCGCTCGACACGCCCTTGCCGACCAGATCGGCGACCACCCGGTTGTGGAAGCGGATGAAGGCGGTGTGGATCTGGGCGACGATCAGGTTCTCGTCGTTGCGCGGGTCCGGGATCAGGGCCCGGCGCCGCTCGGACTTCAGCGAGCCCGAGCCCGTCCGCGGCAGGTCGAACCCGGTGAGGGGCAGGCCCACGACGGACGGGTCGTCCGGTATGCCCTGCGTGGTCCCGGTCTTCAGCCTGAGCCCGTCGTCTTCGTAGAACCGGCGGTCGAAGCGGTGGTCGGGCCCGAGGCCGTAGAGGGAGTCGAGGTCGAGGGCCGGGGATCGGCCCTGGAGGAGCTGACGCACCGTGATCTCGTCCTCGAGGCGCACCGCGGTGGCGTCCAGGGTGAGGTCGTGGTCCACGAACTGTCCGAGGTAGGTGAACCCCGCGGGGACGTCCGGCTGGTCGGGATGGGTCGCCGCGGCGTTCGTCATCGCCTGGGCCAGCTCGGTGCGGGCGGCGCGGTCGAGCTGTTGGGCCGGCCGGGACTGCGGGCCCAGCCGCGAGAAGCGGAACTTGCGCAGGTCCGCCACGGACGAGGCGGGCTGCGCCGCCGCGGGCTCGCCGTCCCGGGACTCGGCGAGGATGCCCTCGCCGACGACGTAGAAGGAGGAACGGACATGGCGTTTGCTCTGTGGTTCACGTGCGGGTCGGAACATGAATCCCCCATGTGGTTCACGCATGCGCGAGAGCGCGCACGGATGAGCCCACGCTAGGGGACGACAGCGGCGGAAGGGCGAATTCCGTCAATTACCTCAAGAAGCCCAAGAGTTGACGGTCTGTACACATGGCCTATGCGCGTCAAAGCGGACTCAACGGCAACGGCAGTCCGGGCAGTCCGTCCATGCTCGTGGCGATGTGCTCCTTCTTCGCGAAGTACGCGCTGAGCGAGTCGTCGTCCTCCCGCGCGAACCGCTTCGCGTGCAGCTCGCGGTCCTCGTCGTACGTCATGAAGGGCACCGCGTAGCCGCAGCTGTCCCGGACGCGTTCGGCGTGCACGACGATGATCGCGCGCAGTCCGTGCGGGGTCGCCTCGATGTCGGGGAAGCGGGCGAGGAGCTCCCGGAAGCGGGGGTCGTCGCGGAAGACCGGCTCGCCGCGGCCGTGCACCCGCACGATGTTCGGCGGCCCCTGGAAGGCGCACCACATCAGCGTGATCCGGCCGTTCTCCCGCAGATGCGCGATGGTCTCCGCGTTGGAGCCGGCGAAGTCGAGGTAGGCCACGGTGTGCTCGTCCAGCACGACGAACGAGCCCTTGAGGCCCTTGGGGGAGAGGTTGACCGTGCCGTCCCCGGCCAGCGGCGCGGTCGCGGTGAAGAAGAGGGGCTGCTCCTGGATGAACGTACGGAGTCGGCCGTCTATGCGCTCATAAGTCTTTCCCATGTCTCACGATTATCCGGGAAGGTCTTCGCGTGTCCAAGGGGAAGAGTGTGGTGCGCACATGCCACAGCGGCCGCCCCGGTCGGCGCTGTGCCGGGGCGGCCGCTGTGCCTGTCACGTCACTGGTTCAACGTGCAGGCGGCCAGTGCCTCGAGGCCCTGCGGCTTGGTGCCCTGGCGGCCGATCGAGATGGCGATGCGGTCGATCGTGGACGCGCGCTTGCCCTCCAGCGGGCCGAGGATCGCGTTCTGCACGAAGTTGGGGCCGCCCTGGCCGACGGTGTTGACCAGCCGGGTGTTGGCCTCGGCGAGCTGCGTCTGGAGCAGTGCCAGGTTGCGGTCGACCTCGGCCTGGGCGGTGGCGGGGATCGCGGGCAGCTGCGAGGCGACGTCCGGGCAGCTGATCGTGCCGGCGGCGCCCGCCTCGGCGCCCGTGTCCTCCGCCGCGCCGTCCTCGGCCCCGCCCGCGCCGGCGGTCTCTTCCGCGCCCGGGGTGGCCTCGGCCTCGTCGCCGGCCGCGTCGCCGGCGCCGGCCTCCTCGCCGGTGTCCGCCGCGCCGCCCGCGTCGAGGGCGCACGTGGCGAGCGCCTCGAGGCCCTGGGGCTTGTCCGCGGTGCGGCCGATGGCGGTGGCGATACGGTTCACGACGGCGATCCGCTTGTCCTCCAGCGGGCCGAGGATCGCGTTCTGCACGAAGTTGGGGCCGCCCTGGCCGACGGTGTCGATCAGCCGCTGGTTGGCCTCGTCGATCTGCGTCTGGAGCAGCGCGAGGTTGCGGTCGACCTCGGCCTGGGCGGTGGCGGGGATCGCGGGCAGCTGCGAGGCCACGTCCGGGCACGAGATGGTGCCGGGGCCGGCGGCGAGCGTGTTGGCGTTGGTGGTGTTGTCGCTCTTGGACGACTCCCCGGCGAGCGCGGAGTTGACGACGACCGCGCCGGACAGTGCCAGAGCGGCGGCCGCGCCGATGACCACCACGCGACGCTTGTTGTACTTCGGAAGAGCCCTGGACATGGGGGTGCCTCACTTGGGTCAGGAGTGGGTTTACAAACACGCGGCCGGCGTTCAGCGGTGAGTACGGGTAAGCGGTTGTCGTTGTTCAAGGCGTCTTCAAATCTCTTGCCGAAGTTCGCCGAATTGACGAATCATGCATGACACTGCATAATCATGCATGACCTTGAGCGCAGCGGTGAGGAGCAACGCAAGTGAGCAGCAACAGCGGTGACGTACGGCTCTGGGGCGCCCGTTTCGCCGACGGTCCCGCCGAGGCCCTGGCGAAGCTGTCCGCGTCCGTCCACTTCGACTGGCGGCTCGCGCCCTACGACATCGCCGGTTCGCGGGCCCACGCGCGCGTGCTGCACAAGGCGGGCCTGCTCACCGAGGACGAACTGAACCGGATGACCGCCGGACTCGACCAGCTCGCCGCGGACGTCGCCGACGGCTCCTTCGTCGGCACCATCGCCGACGAGGACGTCCACACCGCCCTGGAGCGCGGTCTGCTGGAGCGGCTCGGCGCCGACCTCGGCGGCAAGCTGCGCGCCGGCCGCTCCCGCAACGACCAGGTCGCCACCCTCTTCCGGATGTACCTGCGCGACCACGCCCGGATCGTCGGCGGCCTGATCGCCGACCTCCAGGACGCCCTCGTCGGCCTCGCCGAGGCCCACCCGGACGTGGCGATGCCCGGCCGCACCCACCTTCAGCACGCCCAGCCGGTGCTCTTCGCCCACCATGTCCTCGCGCACGTCCAGTCCCTGTCCCGGGACGCGGAGCGGCTGCGCCAGTGGGACGAGCGCACGGCCGTCTCGCCCTACGGCTCCGGCGCGCTCGCGGGCTCCTCCCTGGGCCTGGACCCGGAGGCGGTGGCCGCCGACCTCGGCTTCGAGAACGGCAGCGTCGGCAACTCCATCGACGGCACGGCGTCCCGCGACTTCGTCGCCGAGTTCGCCTTCATCACCGCGATGATCGGCGTGAACCTCTCCCGGATCGCCGAGGAGATCATCATCTGGAACACGAAGGAGTTCTCCTTCGTGACGCTGCACGACGCGTTCTCCACGGGCTCGTCGATCATGCCGCAGAAGAAGAACCCGGACATCGCGGAGCTGGCGCGGGGCAAGAGCGGCCGCCTGATCGGCAATCTGACGGGCCTCATGGCCACGCTCAAGGCGCTTCCGCTGGCCTACAACCGTGACCTCCAGGAGGACAAGGAGCCGGTCTTCGACTCCTGCGACCAGCTCGAGGTCCTGCTCCCCGCCTTCACCGGCATGATGGCCACCCTCACCGTCAACCGCGAGCGCATGGAGGAACTGGCCCCGGCCGGCTTCTCGCTCGCCACCGACATCGCCGAGTGGCTGGTCAAGCAGGGCGTGCCGTTCCGTGTCGCGCACGAGGTCGCCGGCGAGTGCGTCAAGGCGGCGGAGGCCGAGGGCAAGGAGCTGGACGAACTGACGGACGACCAGTTCGCGAAGATCTCCGCCCACCTCACCCCCGAGGTCCGCACGGTCCTCAACGTCAAGGGCGCCCTGGCCTCCCGCAACGCCCGAGGCGGCACGGCCCCGAGCGCGGTCGCGATCCAGCTGGCAGAGGTGAAGGCGAACGTGGCGGCCCAGCACGAATGGGCAACTGCCAAGAAGGCCTGAGGGGAACGCCCTCAGGGGCGCGGGGCTGTGTCGATGTGCGGCTCCGCCGCGTGGGCGCGAACAACCACAACGCACCCGCCCCCGCCGAACCACCGCACAACCCGAGCTCTGAAGCGAGGGCCGTCGCGGGTTACGTTGGTCGCAGCCGACCGAACGGAGCCTGCGATGCCCTTCGCCCGCCTGGCAGCGGCAACGACCCCCACCTGTCACATCGGCTACGGCCTCGCCGCAGTCGGCCGCCCCGGCTACATCAACCTCGGCCGGGACGCCGACCTCGGAGCGGACCGCAGTGTCGAATCGCTGCGCACCCGCACCCACGAACTCCTCGACGCCGCCTACGCCCAGGGCGTGCGCTACTTCGACGCGGCCCGTTCCTACGGCCGCTCCGAGGAGTTCCTCGCCGACTGGCTGAACGCCCGCCCCGACGTCGACGACATCGTCGTCGGCAGCAAATGGGGCTACACCTACACCGCTGAGTGGACCACGGACGCGGAGAAGCACGAGGTCAAGGACCACGGCCTCGCGACGTACGAGCGTCAGCGCGCCGAGTCGGAGGAACTGCTCGGCGCCCGCCTCGACCTGTACCAGATCCACTCGGTGACCCCGGACAGCCCGGCCCTCTCCGACAAGGAACTCCACGCGAAGCTGGCCGAAGCCGCCGCCCAGGGTCTCACCGTCGGCTTCTCCACGAGCGGCCCCGCCCAGGCCGACGCCATCCGCGCCGCCCTCGCCGTGACGGTCGACGGCACGCCCCTCTTCCGCACCGTCCAGTCGACGTACAACGCGCTGGAGACCTCGGCCGGCCCGGCGCTCGCCGAGGCCCACGACGCCGGACTCACGGTGATCGTGAAGGAGGGCATGGCCAACGGGCGGCTCGCGGGGCCGCACGCGCCGGACGCCCTCAGGGTCGTGGCGGGAGAGACCTCCCTCGGCTGTGACGCCGTCGCCCTCGCCCTGATCCTGCGCCGGCCGTGGGCCGGCGTCGTCCTCTCCGGCGCCGCGACCGCCGCCCAACTCGCCTCCAACCTGCACGCGGCCGTCGTCGATCTCGACGACGACCAGCTGGACCGACTGTCCGGGCTGGCCGAGGACCCGCGTGCGTACTGGGAGCGGCGCGGCAGCCTGCCCTGGCACTGAGAAACCCCGCCTGGCCCGCCGACGGTGAGCCACACACGCCCGTGATGAGACATAGACGTCTCATATGGGCTATCCTCGTCTCATGGCCGTCGACCGTGACCACGTACTCCGCAGCGCCGCCGCCCTGCTGACCCGCAGATCCACCGCCACGATGGACGAGGTCGCCAAGGCGGCCGGGATCAGCCGCGCCACCCTGCACCGCCACTTCGCCGGACGCGACGCGCTGGTCCGCGCCCTGGAGGCGCTCGGCATAGCGGAATGCGAGAGCGCCCTGGACCGGGCCCGGCTGGAGGAGGGCCCGGCGGCCGGCGCCGTACGCCGACTCGTCCAGGAGATGGAACCGGCCGCCGCCCTGCTCGCCTTCCTCTACTCGGAGAACCAGCTCTTCGAGGGCGACCAGCACCAGGGCTGGGCGCGGATCGACGACCGCATCGCGACCCTGTTCCGGCGCGGCCAGGCCGACGGCGAGTTCCGTATCGACCTCACCCCGGCCTGGCTCACCGAGGCGCTCTACGGCCTGCTGGCCTCCGGCGCCTGGGCGGTCATGGAGGGCAGGGTCGCGCCCAAGGACTTCACCCACATGATCGTCGAGCTGCTGCTCGGCGGTGCGCTACGGCCTTCGGCACAGCGGAGAGCGGAATCATGACCAGCGCCCTGCAGCGGGCGACCACGACCGAGGCGGTGAAGCGCCCGGACCGTTGGCTCGCGCTCTCCGTCCTCGTGCTCGCCGTGCTGCTGGTGGCCGTCGACGCGACCGTCCTCGGTCTCGCGACCCCCTACATCAGTGAGGACCTGCGCCCCTCCGGCACCCAGCTCCTCTGGATCGGCGACGTCTACTCGTTCGTCATCGCCGGTCTGCTCGTGTCGATGGGCAGCCTCGGCGACCGCATCGGCCGCAAGCGGATCCTGCTCGTCGGCGCCACCGCGTTCGGCCTGATATCGGTCCTCAACGCCTATGCGACGACCCCGGAGACGATGATCGCGGCCCGGGCCCTGCTGGGCGTGGCCGGCGCGACCCTGATGCCCGCCACCCTCGCCCTGATCCGCAACCTCTTCCACGACCCGCGCGAGCGCAGCCTCGCGGTCGGCATCTGGGGTGCGACCGCCTCCGCCGGCACCGCGGTCGGCCCGATCGTGGGCGGCTTCCTCCTCGAACACTTCTGGTGGGGCTCGGTCTTCCTGATCAACCTGCCGGTGATGGTCGTGCTCGTCGTCGTCGGCCTGAAGACACTGCCCGAGTCGAAGAACCCCGACCCGGGCCCCTGGGATCTGATCAGCGTCGTCTTCTCACTGGTCGGCATGATCGCCGTCGTCTACGCGGTGAAGGAGGCCGCCAGTCACGGCCTGACCTGGGAACCGCTGACGGCGGGTCTGCTGGGCGCGGCCGCGCTCCACGGCTTCGTCCGCCGCCAGCTCACCCTCCCCGAACCGCTGCTGGACATGCGCCTGTTCCGCGGTCGCGGCTTCAGCGGCGCGGTACTGGCCGACATGCTGACCGTGCTCGGCATGTCCGGCCTGGTGTTCTTCCTCTCCCAGTACCTGCAGTTGGTACAGGGCAGAGGGCCCCTGGAAGCCGGCCTGGCCGAACTCCCCGCCGCCGTGGGCGCGGTGGCCGCCGGCCTGACGGCGGGCCGTGTGGCCCGCCGCTACTCGGTACGCGCCGTGGTCTCCGGGGGCCTTGCGGCGATCGGCCTGGCCCTGGCCGCGCTGACGACGATCGACGCGACGACCGGCTATCCGATCCTGGGCGCTGCCCTGCTGGCGGTCGGCGTCGGCGCGGGCTTCTCCTTCACGGTGACCTCCGACGTCATCCTGTCCTCGGTCCCCAAGGAGCAGGCGGGAGCGGCCTCCGCGGTCTCCGAGACGGCGTACGAACTGGGCGCGGCCCTCGGCATCGCGGTGCTCGGCTCGATCGTGACGGGCGTCTACCGCGGCTTCCCGTCCCCGACGGGCACCCCCGAAGGCGCACACGAGTCACTGGGCGGCGCGGTGGAAGCGGCGGGCCACCTGCCGCCGACCGAGGCCGAGACCATGCTGGCCTCGGCACGGGAGGCATTCGTCGACGGCCTCGGCGTGGCATCGGGGGCAGGCGCAGCGGTCCTCCTGGCAACAGCGCTGGCAGCGTGGTTCCTGCTGAAGCAACAGCGCCTGGAAGACGCGGGGTGACCTCCGGGGGCGGGCGCCGGGACAGCGCCGATATGCGGCTCCGCCGCGGGGCGCGACCAGCCACAACGTAGCCGCACCCGACAACGAACCCCTAAGCCGCTTTGGCCTTGGTCGCGTACATGTCCACATACTCCTGCCCCGACAACCGCATGACCTCGGTCATCACGGAGTCCGTCACAGCCCGCAGCACATACCGATCCCGGTCCATCCCCTCGTACCGGGAGAACTCCATCGCCTCACCGAACCGGACAGTGACCCGCCCGGGGCGGGGCATCCCCGCACCCCCCGGCTGCAACTTGTCGGTGCCGATCATCGCGAAGGGAACGACCGGCGCGCCCGTCATCAGCGTCAGCCGCGCGATGCCGGTACGGCCCCGGTACAGCCGGCCGTCGGGCGACCGGGTGCCCTCGGGGTAGATCCCGAAGACCTTCCCCTCCTCCAGCACCCGCCGCCCGGTCATCAGCGCGGCGACACCGCCGCGCCCGCCGTCGCGGTCGACGGGGATCATGCCGACGCCGATGAAGAACCAGGCCATGAGCCGGCCCTTGAGGCTCTCGCCGGTGACGTACTCGTCCTTGCCGATGAAGAAGACCTGCCGGTCGCACACGAGCGGCAGGATCATCGAGTCGATGAACGTGAGATGGTTGCCGGCCAGGATGACCGGGCCGTCGCCGGGGATGTGCTCCGCGCCCTCGACCCGGGGGCGGAACATCAGGCGCATGACCGGTCCGAGCACTGTCTTGATCAGCGCGAAGCGGGACAACGAGCCCTCCGATGTCAAGGGAAAACGGTATGAGTCTGTGCAGGTGAGGACGATACTCGCGGCCGTGGGGGTGGCGCACATCGGGTCACCCAGGTCTTACGCACTGTTGACGTACGTTTACCTGTACGGCCGTATCGACCCCGCTTCGTCGCCTGCCCGTCACGTGCGCGGAACGCTGCGAGCCGGCGCTCTCGACTGAGCGCCTTCCCGGCCCGAACCCGTTCAACCGGCCGCATCCAGCCTCGATCCGGCCGTATCCGGCCGTATCCGACGACCCGTCAGGCAGTCGTGCCGCACAAGCCATCCACCGTCACCCGCGTGTTAGGACCGAGGTCTCCCGACGGTCATGTCCACGCCCCTACGATCGGCGCGCACGGACGAGCCGACGGCAGGAGGCCCTCATGGGAACGCAGGACACGCAGGAGTCGAACCATCAGGCGAGCGTGAGCGGAACCGGACGGCGGGCGTTGCTCGGCGCGGCCGTGCTCGGCGCCACCGGAGGCGTCCTCGGCCTGTCGGGCACGGCGAGAGCCGCCGACGCGCGGCACGGGGGAGGCGGCGGTCTGAAGAGCCTGCCCGTCCCGACGGTCATCGGTCACCGCGGCGCCAGCGGCTACCGCCCCGAGCACACCTTCGGCTCCTACCAGCTCGCCCTCGACCTGGGCGCCGACATCGTCGAGGCCGGTGACCTCGTCCCCACCAGGGACGGCCACCTGGTCTGCCGGCACGAGCCGGAGATCGGCGGGACGACGGACGTCGCCGACCACCCCGAGTTCGCGAGCCGCAGGACGACGAAGGTGCTCGACGGCGTCTCGCTCACCGGCTGGTTCACCGAGGACTTCACGCTCGCCGAGCTCAAGACCCTGCGCGCGGTCGAGCGCATCCCGGACTACCGCCCGCACAACACGCTCTACAACGGTCGCTGGGAGATCCCCACCTTCGAGGAAGTCCTGAAGTGGCAGGACGAGCAGACCCGCAAGCGCGGCAAGCAGGTCTGGGTCTACCCCGAGACCAAGCACCCCACCTACTTCCGCAAGCTGGGCCTGGGCCTGGAGGAGCGGGTCGCCAAGCTGCTGCACAAGCACGGCAAGGACAAGAAGAACTCGCCGGTCATCCTGCAGTCCTTCGAGCCGAGCAGCATCCAGCGCCTGAACAAGCTGGTCGACAACCCCCTCGTGGTCCTGCTGTCGGCCGCCGGCACCCGCCCCTGGGACTTCGTCGAGGCGGGCGACCCGCGCACGGTCGACGACCTCGTCACCCGGGCCGGCCTCCGCGAGATCGCGGGCTATGCGAACGGCGTCGGCCCGACCCTCGACCTGGTCATCCCGAAGGACGCGAGCGGCAACCTCACCACCCCGACCGCCCTGGTGAAGGACGCCCACGCGGTCGGCCTGGTCCTGCACCCGTACACCATGCGCAACGAGAACCCCTTCCTGCCGCCGAGCTTCCGCAAGGGCACGGACGCGGACGCCTACGGCGACTCCCTCAGCGTCTTCCGCACCTACTTCGCGACCGGCATCGACGGCGTCTTCACGGACAACCCGGACACCGGGCTGCTGGCTCGCGCGGACTTCGTCAACGGCTGAGTCCTCGTTGGAGTGACAGTCGGCCGCCCGGGCAACCAGCCGCCCGGGCGGCCGCATCGTTCGGCATATGACGTCCGACCTTCTCACCGCCCTGCGCCCGCTCCTCAGCGCGGAGGCCTCCGCCGAGGCCCATGCCACCGGCACCGAACCCGGCGACCTGGAACAGGCGGTCTGGCTCCGCCTGCTGGAGCACCTCGCCGCCGAGGGCCCGCCGCTCGACCCCCAGGGCTGGCTGCGCCGGGCCGTCCGCGCCGAGGTCCGCCGCACCCGTCGGACCATCCGCCGGGAACAGCCGTACGCGAGCGACCCGGCCGACGACACCGCCCGCGGCCCGGAGCAACTCGCCCTCGCCGCGGCCCGCCACCGCGCCCTGCGCGAGGCCGTGCACCGGCTGCCCGGCCGGTGCTCCCGCCTCCTCCAGGCGCTGCTCTCGCCGGAGGACCTCACCTACCGCGAGATCGCGGGGGAGTTGGGTATCTCACAGGGCAGTCTCGGACCGGAACGCTCCAGATGTCTGGGATGTCTGCGACGTTTGCTGACTCCGGAGGTTGCGGCCGGTGAAGTGCGGGGATAGGAGTGAAGGACCACAGGCGATCAGGTGAGCGGGAGGCGTGCGCACATGGGCATGAGCGTGACCATCTCGGTGGCGACCGAGCAGGACACCGAGCAGATCTTCAGGCTGCAGTACCTCTGCTTCCAGAGCGAAGCCGCGCTGTACGGCAACTACCGCATCGCCCCGCTCGTCCAGACCCTCGACTCGGTCCGGCAGGAGCTCACCACCGACTGCGTCTTCGTGGCCCGGCTGGGCGACGAAGTGGTGGGCTCGGTACGCGGCAACCTCACGGAGGACGGCGCCGCGGCCATCGGCAAGCTCTGCGTCCACCCCCGCCTCCAGGGCCACGGCATCGGCGCACGGCTGCTGCGCGCGGCCGAGGAGGCGCTGGCCGAGGAGCGCGGCGCCAAGAAGTTCCGCCTCTTCACCGGCCACCGCAGCGAGGGCAACCTCCGCCTCTACCGCCGCGTCGGCTACGAGACCGTCGGCACCTCCGAGGGCACGGACGGCGTGCCGATGATCGTCCTGGAGAAGCAGGCGGGGGAGTACGCGGCTACCGCGTAGCGGTCGTGGGGGGCGTGGCGGTGCGGGACTTGCGCAGCCAGTACAGGGCCGACAGCGGCAGCAGCACGGGAATGAACACGTACCCCATCCCGTACTTCGACCACACGGTCGCGTCGGGGAAGGCGGACGGCTCCATCAGCGTCCAGGTGCCGACGACGAGTACGCCCGCCAGCTCGGCGGCGCAGCAGATCCGCGCCGCCCTGCGGGCCGTCTCGCCGCCCCGCACCAGCGAGTACGTGATGAAGCCGTACACCACGCCGGCCACCGCCGACAGTGAGTACGCCAGCGGCGCCCGGTCGAACTCCGTCGCGATCTGGTACGCCGACCGCGACACGGCGCCGACGACCATCACCCCGTAGAACCAGACGAGCAGTATCCCGGGCCCGCTGATGAGCCGGGCCGGCTTCTCCTGTGTCGCCGTCATCTCAGCCTCCCCAGATGTCGAAGAGCCGCACCTCGAGCACGGCGAGCACCACGCCGCCCGCCGCGACCGTCACCGAACCCCAACGGGTCCGCTCGGCCAGCGACATGAACCCCGCCGCCGGAACGCAGGCGAAGGCTCCCAGCAGATACGCCACGAAGATCGTCGTGCCCTGCTCGGGCTTCTCGCCCCGCGCCAGCTGCACGATCCCGATCACCAGCTGGACCAGGGCCAGAGCCGTGACCACGGCCATCGCGATGAAGTGCCAGTCCTTCGTCGGCTGGTCGCGGTAGGCGGCCCAGCCGCACCAGGCGGCGAGCAGCAACGCGGCGACGCCGGTCACCAGCGTCAGTGCATCAAGCATGCAGCGACCTTAATACGGCGTATCCGGCACCCCACGATCGGCCCCGCGGCCCGACGAGGGACGGCGCCCTCCTCTCCACCCTCGCCTCGGTCCAGCGCTGCTGGAACCGGTGGGCGGCCGAGTACGGGAGCCCTGTCCGCTCGCGCATGACCACCGTGGCGTCGGCCACAACCCACCTTGCCCATGAGCTTGTCGCCGACCTCGTGGTGGACGGCCTCTCCGTCTTGTCGGCGCTGGTCACCGACGGGGGAGTGGTGATCTCCGTACGCGGCTGAGGGGTGTCCGAGGGCCGTCCATCACTGTCCATCATCCGGACAGCGCAGTCTTTGTCAGGACCGTACGTCTGCTTTACTGATGCTCATGACCACGACGAGCAGCCGCACCCTTGCGACCGAGGCGACCATGACGCCCGGTGCTCGTTGTATGTGTCGAATGCGCGCCTTCTAGAGGGCCCCCGCACCACCCGAGCTCGCGCCCCGAAGCGAGACGCCGTGGCAGGTCCGTACGCCGCACTTCTGCCGCACGTGACATCAGCCGCGCCCCGCGCACATGTTTCTCCCCGGTTCCCCGCCACAGCGAGAACCGTGTCGCGTCCCTGACAATCTGCACCCGTGCGCCCGGGCACACCCACGCCCGCGCACTCGACAGTGACGGAAATCCACGTGATCACCACCACGGGCCTGACCAAGGTCTACCGCTCGCGCGGCCGTGCGGTCACCGCCCTCGACGGCGTCGACCTGCACGTCCGCGAAGGCGAGGTGTACGGCGTCATCGGCCAGTCCGGCGCCGGCAAGTCCTCGCTCATCCGCTGCATCAACCTCCTGGAGCGCCCCACCGCCGGCACGGTCACCGTCGCCGGCCAGGACCTCACCGCGCTCGCCGGCCGCGGACCCCGCGCCGGCAAGGAGCTGCGGCAGGCGCGCAGCCGGATCGGGATGGTCTTCCAGCACTTCAACCTGCTGTCCTCGCGAACCGTGCAGGACAACGTCGAACTGCCCCTGGAGATCCTCGGCGTCTCAGGGAAGGAACGTTCCCGCAAGGCACTGCAACTGCTCGACCTGGTCGGTCTCGCCGACAAGGCGAAGTCCTTCCCCGCCCAGCTCTCCGGCGGTCAGAAGCAGCGCGTCGGCATCGCCCGCGCCCTGGCCGGCGACCCGAAGGTACTGCTCTCCGACGAGGCCACCAGTGCCCTCGACCCCGAGACCACCCGCTCCATCCTCCAGCTGCTGCGCGACCTGAACCGGCAGCTGGGCCTGACCGTGCTGCTCATCACCCACGAGATGGACGTGGTGAAGTCGATCTGCGACTCGGCCGCGCTCATGGAGAACGGCCACGTCGTCGAGTCCGGCACGGTCAGCGAACTGCTCGCCACCCCCGGCTCCGAACTGGCCGCCGCCCTCTTCCCGGTCGGCGGCGAGGCAACCGGCGACGACCGCACCGTCATCGACGTCACCTTCCACGGCGAGGCCGCCACCCAGCCCGTCATCTCCCAGCTCTCGCGCACCTACAACATCGACATCTCGATCCTCGGCGCGGCCATCGACACCGTCGGCGGCCTCCAGGTCGGCCGGATGCGCATCGAACTGCCCGGCCGCTACGAGGACAACGTCGTGCCGATCGGCTTCCTGCGCGAACAGGGCCTCCAGATCGACGTCGTGGGCGAGTCCCCGCTGGTGAACGAGGGTGCCAAGTGACCTGGTCCGAAATGCAGCCCCTGCTGTCCCAGGCCTGTTGGGACACCCTCTACATGGTCGGCTGGTCCACGCTCATCGCCGTCGTCGGCGGTCTCCCGCTCGGCATTCTGCTGGTCCTCACCGACCGGGGCGGCCTGCTGCAGAACACCGTCGCCAACAAGGTGA
This sequence comes from Streptomyces sp. NPDC050263, assembly GCF_040655955.1. Lineage (NCBI taxonomy): Bacteria > Bacillati > Actinomycetota > Actinomycetes > Kitasatosporales > Streptomycetaceae > Streptomyces > Streptomyces sp. NPDC050263. The sequence goes on from NZ_JBFAKW010000082.1 coordinate 14,631, forward strand.
CCGGGCAGATCGTGAACATCGCCCGCTCGATGCCGTTCATCATCCTGATGGTCGCGCTGATGAACTTCACCCGCACGATCACCGGGACGACCATCGGCCGTGACGCCGCGATCGTGCCGCTCGCCATCGGGGCCATCCCGTTCTTCGCCCGCCTGGTCGAGACGGCCGTCCGCGAAGTGGACGGCCGTCTCGTCGAGGCCGTGCAGTCGATGGGCGGCAACACCTGGACGATCGTCCGCAAGGTCCTCGTCCCCGAGTCGCTGCCCTCGCTCATCGCCGGCGCCACGACCACCGTCGTGGCGCTCATCGGCTACTCCGCCATGGCCGGCACGGTCGGCGCCGGCGGCCTCGGCGACATCGCCATCCGCTACGGCTACCAGCGCTTCGAGACCGAGCTGATGTGGATCACGGTGGCGATCCTCGCCGTCGTCATCTCGCTCATCCAGTTCGCCGGCGACTACGCGGCCCGCTCCCTGCACCGCCGCGGCGGCTCCTCCGGTCCCGCCCCGAAACTCCGCCTCCTGAAGGCGAAGGCGCAGGCGCAGGCGAGCGAGCCGGCTGCCGCGGACGTCGGCAAGGTCGCGTAACCGCCCCCCCAGACTCCCCGCACCACCCATCGCGGGGTCGCTCCACCCTTAAGGAAAGGCACTTTTCGTGCGTAACACCGCCAAGATCACCACCGCCGTCCTCGCCGCCGGAGCCCTCACCCTCGGACTCAGCGCCTGCGGCTCGGACAAGGACTCCGGCAGCACCGACGCGAACGCCACGCTCACGGTCGCCGCCACGCCCACCCCGCAGGGCGAGATCCTCGCCTACATCAAGGACAACCTCGCGGCGAAGGCCGGCCTCAAGCTCGAGGTCAAGGAGTTCACGGACTACGTGACGCCCAACACGGCCGTCCAGCAGGGTGAGGTCGACGCCAACTACTTCCAGCACCAGCCGTACCTGACCGACTTCAACAAGAAGAACGACACCGACATCGTCGCCGTGCCCGGCGCCACCGTGCACCTGGAGCCGCTGGGTCTGTACTCCCAGGGCGTCAAGAAGCTCGCCGACCTCAAGACGGGCGCCACCGTCGCCCTGCCGAACGACACCACCAACGAGGCCCGCGCGCTGAAGCTGCTGGAGGCAAGCGGCCTGATCGGCCTGAAGGACGGCGTCGGCTACTCCGCGACCCCCAAGGACGTCACCACCAACCCCAAGAACATCGAGTTCAAGGAGCTGGAGGCGGCCCAGCTGCCCCGGTCCCTCGCCGACGTCGACGCCGCCGTGATCAACGGCAACTACGCGCTGGAGGCCAAGCTCAGCCCGGCGAAGGACGCCCTCGTCGCGGAGTCCGCCACGGACAACCCGTACGCCAACTTCCTCGCCGTGAAGAAGGGCGACGAGGACGACCCGCGCGTGGTGAAGCTCGCCGAGCTGCTCACCTCGCCCGAGGTGAAGAAGTTCATCGAGGACAAGTACGACGGCGCCGTCGTCGCGGCGTTCTGACCCGCACCGACCGCCCTGCCCACGGGGTCCGCTCCCTCACTCGGTGCGGACCCCGTGGTGGGGTTCCGCGCTCACATGCTGCATGCTGGGCAGTTCAGCGAGCCCTGACGGGCCGGCAGGTCTCATCCGAGATTTCGAAGGTTACGGAGTGGCGCATGACAAGCACCTTCCCCACCATCTCCATCAGCACGGAGCGGTTGGGCTTGCGTCCCCTCGACGAGGACGACGTGCCCGCGCTGGCCGACATGATGAACGATGAGCAGGTCGCGGCCTGGACCGCCGTGCCCCAGCCCTACGACCGGGCGGCCGCCCGCCGCTGGATCACCGAGTACGCGCCCGCCGAACGCACCGCCGGCCGCGGCCTCGACCTCGCCGTCACCGAGTTCCTCACCCAGCGCCTGGTCGGCGTCGTCCAGCTGGCCAAGACCAACTGGCACGTCCGCTCCACCGAGATGTCGTACATCATCGCCCCCTGGGCGCGCGGCGAGGGCTACGCCTCCGAGGCGGCGCTGGCCACCGCCCAGTGGCTGTTCACCGACCAGAAGTTCGAGCGCGTCGAGCTGCGTACGGCCGCCGACAACACCGCCTCCCAGCAGGTCGCACAGAAGATCGGCTGCATCAGCGAGGGCGTGCTGCGCAACGCCTGCATAGCGCGCGCCCGCGCCGAGGACGGCACCTGGAACGACGTGCGCACCGACTACATCGTGTGGAGCCTCCTCCCGGAGGACGTGGAGGGCGCCGGGGAGCACTTCGCGGAGAGCGGTGGTTTCACGTCGTACACCGACTGGAACTGACCTCCGGCCCGGGTGCCGGCGCCCTTGCCGGGACCTGCCGAGCAGGTACCCTCACGGAGCCCGCTACCTGCGTGAACCCCCGGGGGGACTGACGACGATGGCCGACCGCGTCACGGTGATCGGCTGGGACGGCTCGCCGCTGACCGCAGCGGCCCGCTCCGCGCTGGGCGCCGCCACCCTCGTGGCCGGGGCCGCCCACCACCTGACGCTGCCCGAGGTCCCGCCCGGCGCGGAACGCATCCGGCTCGGCAGCGTCTCCCTCGCCGCCCGCCGCGTCGCCGGCCACCGCGGCACCGCGGTCGTCATCGCCGACGGCGACCCGGGCTTCTTCGGCGTCGTACGGACCCTGCGCGCACCCGAGTTCGGCCTGGAGGTGGAGGTCGTTCCGGCCGTATCCGCCGTCGCCGCGGCCTTCGCCCGGGCCGGCATGCCCTGGGACGACGCCCAGGTGGTCGTCGCACACCGACGCACCCTGCGCCGCGCGGTCAACGTGTGCCGCGCCCACACCAAGGTCGCCGTCCTGACCTCCCCCGGGGCCGGACCCGCCGAGCTGGGCCTGCTCATGGAGGGCGTGCACCGCACCTTCGTGGTCTGCGAGGAACTCGGCACCACCCGCGAACAGGTCAGGATCACCACCTCCGACAAGGCGGCCGACCACATCTGGCGCGACCCCAACGTCGTCATCGTCATCGGCGGCCCCACCGGGCCGGCCGTCGCCGGCGACACCGGCTGGATCGCCGGCCGCGCCCCGGGCACCGGCCCGCGCGGCTGGGCCCTGCCCGCCGAGGCCTACGGCGGCGGACTCGGCGAGGGCGAGTCGGAGCTGCTGCGCGCCGCCCAACTCGCCCGGCTGGGTCCGCGCGTCGGCGACCTCGTCTGGGACATCGGCTGCGGCAGCGGCGCCTTCGCGACCGAGGCCGCGCGGGCGGGCGCCGCCGTCCTCGCCGTCGACCGGAACCTGGAGGCGTGCGCCCGCACCGACGCCGCCGCGCGCCGCTACGGCGTCCAGCTCCAGATCGTCCACGGCACCGCCCCGCACGTGCTGGAGAACCTGCCCGAACCGGACGTCGTCCGGGTCGGCGGCGGGGGAGCGGCCGTGGTCTCCGCGGTCGCCGACCGCCGCCCGCAGCGCATCGTCGCCCACGCGGCCACCCGCGACGCCGCCGAGCTCGTCGGCCGTGATCTGTCCGAGCACGGCTACCGGGTCGAGTGCGCCCTCGTCCAGTCCGTCGAACTCGACACGCGGGCCTGGACGGAGACGGAACGGAGCGTCGCGTTCCTGCTCAGCGGGGCTCTTCCGGACCGTACGAAGTGACCGGGTCCGCCCTCCCCGTGATCCTGTTGTCGTACCGCGCGCGGTAGGCTGGCCGATCGTCGCACCGCTTCCGTTCGCCCGGCACTTCGTCGGTCAATGTCCGGAAAACGCATCCCTTTTGGGGTAGGTGTGGTACGGCAGTACCGGAGGGCGCGCAACGTGGCGCAGTCCACAGCGGAGCGTCGCGGATCAAGCTGTCGCGATGCGACGACGGCCGGGACAATGCCACTGAATGGCTTTGTCGCTTTTTCGGGCGGGTCGTTCGTGCCGCTGGGCACGGACGCTCGTTCTTCACTACGGGGCGGTCGGTGCGCCGCTCCGGGTGAGCGGGTCGTAGGAGCACTAACCGATGGGCGAGGGGTTACGCATGACCGACACCGGCCAGATCCCGGCCGAGGGGCTGCCGGAGAGCGCAGGCATGGTGGAGCAGCCGGGCGCCTCCGCGCACGGTGCGTACACCTACCTCTCCGACACCACGGCCGAGGACGAAGACCTGTTGCTGCTGCCGGGCGCCCAGAGCGCCTGGGGCAACGAGGTGGCGCCGCCCGCGCCCGAACCGGTGGTCGAGACGGTGGTGCACGAGCCGGGTCCGCACGAGACGGCCGGCCGCGACAGCGGCTCGGTCGACCTCAGCGCCGTCCGCCTCCCGAGCCCGTCGGCGCCCCAGTCGGCCCCGCGCCGTCCGCTGCACCTCGGCCCGCCGATCCCCGACGCCTCCGCCAGCCCGGTCCGCTCCCTGGCCGACCGCGGCCCCGCGGACGCGCCGGTACGCCAGCCCGTCGCGCCCGCGTCCGGCCCGGAGTACCTGGACGCGCCGGCCATGCGTGAGATGCCCCTCCAGGGCGCGTCCCCCTGGGGCGCCGCGCAGGCCACGGCCCAGGCCACGGTCCAGGGACCGGTCGCTTCCGGGGTGACGACTGCCGAAACGGTTGCTCCGGCACCGGCCGAGCCGATGGGCGTGGCCCAGGCCGCGGTGGCCCGCGTGGCGACGGAGGCGATCGCCGCGACCGTGCCGGCTGTCCCGCAGGAACCCGAGGCGGCCGTCCCGGGCGGCTCTGAAACGTACGGAGTCGTCGACCCCGGCCAGCTGCTCGGCGCCGCGATGATGGCGGAGGCCGAGGAGGCTCCCGCATACCCGGTCGCGGACGCCGGACAGATCGCGGCCGAGGTCCCCGTCCCCGGCGAGGACCAGGCAGCGGACGTCACCCCGGAGCCGGTCGTCGAACCGCCGATGGAAGCACCGCAGGCACCGCAGGCACCGGAAGCACCGGAGGCCGTGCAGGCGGTACAGGCCGTCGAGCCTGCCCCGGTCGAGACGGTGGAGCAGGTACCGGAGGTCCCCGAGGCGAACGCCGTGGAGGTGATCGCCGCCGAGGAGCCCCGGCTTCAGGAGCAGGTCGCCGAGGTCCCCGCGGCGGAGGCGGTGCCGGTTCCGGTCGTCGACGTCGTTCCCGAGGCCTCGGTTCCCGACCCGGCCGAGACCCCCGAGCCCGCGGCGACCGTGACCCCGGAGACCCCGGCCCCCGTGGAGGAACCGGCCGCACCCGTGGCCGTCGTCGCCGAGCCCGCCGCCCCGGAAGCCGTCCGGTTCGCCGAGGTCCCCGCCCAGCAGGCGGAGCCCGAGCTCGCCGTCCAGCCGGTCCCGGAAGTTCAGCCGGAGCCGGAGCCGGAGCCGGAGCCGCAGCCGGAGCCCGAGGTCGCGCACGAGGCCCCGGCCCCCGTGGCCATCGTGGAACCGGTACCGGAATCGGAATCGGAATCGGAACTGGTATCGGAGCCGGCGCCCGAGCCGCAGCCGGAACCCCTGGCCGAGATGACGAAGACGGCGGAGCCGACGGAGACCACGGAGCCGCCCGTAGAGGCGCCCGTCGTCGCCCCCGAGCCCCCTGCGGCCCCCCTCGTGGAGGCGGTCGCGGCCCCGCAGCTCCCGCAGGATCTGCCCGAACAGCAGTCGCCCCAGAGCGAGTTGCCCCCGGAGCCTCTCCAGCCCGCAGCGGCCTCACCCGAGCCGCCCGCCGAGGCGCTCGTCGCCACCCCGGACCCCCAGCCGGACCGGCCCGCAACGGACCAGCCGGTGGCCGAGGAGACGACTGAGCAGCCCGTCGCCGAAGAGCCGGTGGCCGAGCAGCCCGTCGCCGAAGAGCCGGTGGCCGAGCAGCCCGTGGCCCAGGAGCCCTCGGCCGAAGAGTCCGTACCAGTGCAGCACGTGGTCGAGGAGCCGCTCGTCGAGGAGCCCCTCGGTGAGTTCGTGCAGGTCGAAGGCACGGTGCCCACCACCCCGCACCTGGCCCCGACCCCGTCGCACCCGATCGTGCTCCCCACCGAGGAGCAGCCGGCTCCCGAGGCGGAGGCAGCGGCGGAGGCTGCGGCGGAACCCCAGCAGGCTCCTGTCACGGTCCCCGTCCCCCGCGCCGCCGACCCTGCTCCCGCCCTCGCCCCCGCTCCCGACCCGGCGATCCCGGACGCGGAGCAGGAGGCCGACGTGGACCCCCACGTCGCACCGGACGTCGACCCCGATGTCGCACAGAGCCCGGAGGACCTGGAGACCAGGGCCGCCGACCAGGAGGAGACCCCGGCCGCCGTGGAAGAAGTCAGAGAGTCCACCGGCCCCGCCGCGCCCGCGTACGACGACGCCGAGCGCGAGGCGGTCCTGAAGGTCATGCGGGAACGCCGGGACATCCGCAACGGCTTCCGCGGCGACCCCGTCCCGCACGAGGTGCTGCTGCGCGTCCTGGAGGCCGCCCACACCGCGCCCTCCGTCGGCCACTCGCAGCCCTGGGACTTCGTCGTCATCCGCTCGGCCGACACCCGGCGCGCGATGCACGAACTGGCGATGCGCCAGCGCGACGCGTACGCGAAGTCGCTGCCCAAGGGCCGGGCGAAGCAGTTCAAGGAACTGAAGATCGAGGCCATCCTCGACACCCCGGTGAACATCGTCGTCACCGCCGACCCGACCCGCGGCGGTCGCCACACCCTGGGCCGGCACACGCAGCCGCAGATGGCGCCGTATTCCTCCGCGCTCGCGGTCGAGAACCTCTGGCTCGCGGCCCGCGCCGAGGGCCTCGGCGTCGGCTGGGTCAGTTTCTTCGACGAGCGGGAGATGGTCCGCGGGCTGGGCCTGCCCGACCACCTCGAAGTGGTCGCCTACCTGTGCGTCGGCTACGTCGACGAGTTCCCGGACGAGCCCGAGTTGATGCAGGCGGGCTGGGCCAAGCGCCGCCCGCTGTCCTGGGTCGTCCACGAGGAGACGTACGGCCGTCGCGCGCTGCCCGGCGAGGACCCGCACGACCTGCTCGCCGAGACCGTCGCCAGTGTCCGCCCGCTGGACGCCAAGGCGCTCGGCGAGGCCTGGGAGCGTCAGAAGCGCATGACGAAGCCGCCGGGCTCGCTCGGCATGCTGGAGATCATCTCCGCGCAGCTGTCCGGCCTGTCCCGGCAGTGCCCGCCGCCGATCCCGGAGCCCGCGGCCGTCGCGATCTTCGCCGGCGACCACGGTGTGCACGCCCAGGGCGTGACCCCCTGGCCGCAGGAGGTGACGGCCCAGATGGTCGCCAACTTCCTCGGCGGGGGAGCGGTCTGCAACGCCTTCGCGTCCCAGGTGGGCGCCGAGGTCTGCGTGGTGGACGTCGGCGTCGCGTCCGAGCTGCCCGGGACCCCCGGTCTGCTGCCCCGCAAGATCCGTGCGGGCACCTCCGACATGACCACCGGTCCCGCGATGACCCGCGAGGAGGCCAAGCAGGCCATCGAGGTCGGCATCGAGACCGCCCGCGACCTGGTGGCGGCCGGCAACAAGGCGCTGCTCACAGGTGAGATGGGCATCGCCAACACGACCGCGTCCGCGGCCCTCATCTCGGTCTTCACGGGCGCCGATCCGGCCGAGGTCACCGGCCGCGGCACCGGCATCAACGACGAGACCCTCGCCCGCAAGACCGAGGTCGTCCGCCGCGCCCTGGACCTCCATCAGCCGGACCCGGCCGACCCGATCGGCGTTCTGGCGGCGGTCGGCGGCTTCGAACACGCGGCGATGGTCGGCCTCCTCCTCGGCGGTGCCTCGCTGCGCACGCCCGTCATCCTGGACGGCGTCAGCGCCGGCGCCGCCGCCCTGGTCGCCCGCGCCATCGCCCCCGAGGTCCTCGCGGCCTGCATCGCCGGGCACCGCAGTGCCGAGCCGGGCCATGTGGCCGCCCTGAACAAGCTGGGCCTGCGCCCCCTGGTCGACCTCGACCTCCGCCTCGGCGAGGGCACGGGCGCGCTGCTGGCCCTCCCGCTGGTGCAGAGCACGGCGCGGGCGATGCACGAGGTGGCCACGTTCGACTCGGCGGGGGTCACCGAGAAGTAGGACTTTTGCGGGGTCGGCGGGCCTGCGCTCCTGCGTGCCCCCCGACCCCGCCGTACGCTGAAGCCACCTCTAAAATCGGCACGTCAGGGCCGCTCCAGAGCCGCAGCGCCCACTCTCTGCCCGTTCGAGGAGCCGCACCTCATGGCCGAACACCCCGCCTACCCCGTAGGCCTCCGCCTCACCGGCCGCAGGGTCGTCGTCCTCGGCGGCGGCCAGGTCGCCCAGCGCCGCCTCCCCGCGCTGATCGCAGCGGGCGCGGACATCCACCTCGTGTCCCCCGAGGCCACCCCCTCGGTGGAAGCCATGGCGGACGCGGGCGAGATCACCTGGACGAGGCGCGCCTACGCCGAAGGCGACCTCGCCGACGCCTGGTACGCCCTGATCGCCACCGGCGACACGGAGGCGAACACCCGGGCCTCCGCCGAGGCCGAACGCCACCGCGTCTGGTGCGTCCGCTCCGACGACGCCGACGCCGCGACCGCCTGGACCCCGGCGACCGGCCACAGCGAGGGCGTCACGGTCGCCGTCCTCACCACGGACGCCCGCGGCCGCGACCCCCGCCACACCGCCGCCATCCGCGACGCGGTCGTCGAGGGCCTGCGCGACGGCACCCTCGTCGCCCCCCACCACCGCACCCGGACCCCCGGCGTCGCGCTGGTCGGCGGCGGCCCCGGCGACCCCGACCTGATCACGGTCCGCGGCCGCCGCCTCCTCGCCGAGGCGGACGTCGTCATCGCCGACCGGCTCGGTCCGCGCGATCTCCTCGCCGAACTCCCGCCGCACGTCGAGGTGATCGACGCGGCGAAGATCCCGTACGGCCGTTACATGGCCCAGGAGGCCATCAACAACGCGCTGATCGAGCACGCCAAGCAGGGCAAGTCGGTCGTCCGCCTCAAGGGCGGCGACCCGTATGTGTTCGGCCGCGGCATGGAGGAGCTCCAGGCGCTCGCCGAGGCGGGCATCGCCTGCACGGTCGTCCCGGGCATCTCCAGCTCGATCTCGGTGCCGGGCGCGGCCGGCATCCCGGTCACCCACCGGGGCGTCGCCCATGAGTTCACCGTGGTCAGCGGCCATGTCGCCCCCGACGACGAGCGTTCCCTGGTCGACTGGCCCTCCCTCGCGAAGCTCACCGGCACGCTGGTGATCCTGATGGGCGTCGACAAGATCGGGAAGATCGCCGAGACGCTCGTGGCGCACGGCAAGTCGCCCGACACCCCGGTCGCGCTCGTCCAGGAGGGCACGACGGCCGCCCAGCGCCGCGTCGACGCGACCCTGGCGACGGTCGCCGAGACGGTCCGCGACCAGGAGGTCAGGCCGCCGGCGGTCATCGTCGTCGGCGCGGTCGTCGCCGTCGGCCCGCGGGCGTCCGAGTGACCACCTCCGAGTAACCGCGGGTAACACAACCGTTCCGAGCCGTTGGCACCACACCCAGGACAAGGCAGTATCACCCTGTGGCCGATCTCATCACCGTTGAGGACCCCGACGACCCGCGCCTGCGCGACTACACCGGCCTGACCGACGTCGAGCTGCGCCGCAAGCGCGAGCCCGCCGAGGGCCTGTTCATCGCCGAGGGCGAGAAGGTCATCCGCCGGGCCAAGGGCGCCGGGTACGAGATGCGCTCGATGCTGCTCTCCGCCAAGTGGGTCGACGTCATGCGCGACGTCATCGACGAGCTCCCGGCGCCGGTCTATGCCGTCAGCCCGGAGCTCGCCGAACGCGTCACCGGCTACCACGTCCACCGCGGCGCGCTGGCCTCCATGCAGCGCAAGCCACTGCCGACCGCCGCCGAACTCCTCCAGACGGCCCGCCGGGTCGTGATCATGGAATCCGTGAACGACCACACCAATATCGGGGCGATCTTTCGGTCCGCCGCCGCCCTCGGCATGGACGCGGTGCTGCTCTCCCCGGACTGCGCGGACCCCCTCTACCGCCGCAGCGTGAAGGTCTCGATGGGCGCGGTCTTCTCGGTCCCGTACGCCCGTCTGGACACCTGGCCCAAGAGCCTCGACTCGGTCCGCGAGGCCGGCCTCACCCTCCTCGCCCTCACCCCGGACGAGAAGGCCCGCAGCCTCGACGAGGCGGCCCCGCACCGGATGGACCGGGTGGCCCTCATGCTCGGCGCGGAGGGAGACGGCCTCTCCACCCAGGCACTGGTCGCCGCCGACGAATGGGTCCGCATCCCCATGTCCCACGGCGTCGACTCCCTCAATGTGGGAGCCGCGGCCGCGGTCGCCTTCTACGCAGTGGCGACGGGCCGCCCGCAGCCCTGACTAGGGCAGACCCCCGGGCCGCACGGGCTGCTGCTCGTGCCGGACGACGCGGCCGTCCCCGCCCAGTCCGCGCGCCGGGCCGTCGCAGCCCTGGACGACGGCGATGCCGAGCGCGACGAACAGGGTCACGACGACGAAGACGAACAGCCGCTGGCGCAGCAGCCGCGGGTTGGCCGGCCGCCGTAGGCCCCCCTTGGTTCTCGGACCCGGACGCCCGCCGCGGGGCGCCGGCCGGCTGCCGGTGCCGGGACGGGTGTTGCGCGAGCCGGGCGCCGGCCGGGCCCCGGACCGCGACGACGAGGCACTGCCACCACGGGAGGCGCTTCCCCCACGCACCGGCGCCCCGCCCCGCGAAGGAACCGAACCACCGCGCGAGGACGGCGCCCCGTTGCGCGGCGGCGGGGTGCCCGGCCCGCCCGGCTGGCGCAGGGCGCGCTCCGGATAACCGGTTTCGGAGAGCCGTCCCGTGGGGCGGTCCGCCTCCGCCGCCCGCGGGACCGGAGGCCGCGAGTCCGCCAGACCCTGGGCCTCGCGGGTCGCGATCTCCTTCAGCCGCAGGGAGAGATCGAGCGTGCTGGGCCGTTCCTCGGGATCCTTCGCCAGACAGGCGCGCACCAGTGGGGCCAGCGCGTCCGGCACGCCGTGCAGCTGCGGCTCCTCGTGCACCACCCGGTACAGCATCACCTCGGAACTGCCGTGCCCGAAGGGCGAGTCGGAGGTCGAGGCGTAGGCGAGCGTCGCGCCGAGCGAGAACACGTCGGTGGCCGGGGTGACCAGCGCCCCGCGCACCTGCTCCGGCGCGAGGAACCCGGGGGAGCCGACCGCCGTGCCGACATGCGTCAGCGTGGAGGCGCCCGTCGCCCAGGCGATGCCGAAGTCGATGATCCGCGGGCCCTTGGGGGAGAGCAGGATGTTGGACGGCTTCAGGTCCCGGTGCACGACCCCGGCCTCGTGGACGGCGACGAGCCCCTCCGACAGCGCGGCCCCGATCGAGGCGAGCTCGGCGGCCCCGAGCGGCCCGTCGTCGTTGACCTTGTCGTGCAGCGAGGGCCCGGGCACGTACTGGGTGGCGAACCACGGCCGGTCGGCGTCCAGGTCCGCCGCGACCAGCCGCGCCGTGCACCCGCCCCGGATCCGCCGGGCGGCCGACACCTCGCGCGCGAACCGCGACCGGAACTCCTGGTCCTCCGCCAGATCGGGCCGGATCACCTTCAGCGCGACCCGCTGCCCTTTCTTGTCGGACCCCAGATAGACGACGCCCATCCCGCCCGCGCCGAGCCGTCGGTGAAGCCTGAACGAGCCGACGACGCGCGGGTCCTCGCGCCTCAGGCGCATCATCGCCATGTTCATCCCCGCTGCCCGGTCCGTGTGACGTGGCACAGCTTACGTTTCCACGGCCGTTCGCGCGCAGAGGCCGCGCCCTCTCGTACCGATCGATTGTCAGTGCCCGGTGGGAGACTTGAAGGGTGGTCAGGAGGCCTGCGAGCAGGCGCGCTTTGGCGGCTTTGTGACCTCAACCACCTGTCACAGAAGGGGGATTGAACCCGTGAAGGGTGACCGAGTGGAGATAGTCGTCGACGCCGGCGACACGACCCGCACCTATGAGGTGACGGCGAGCAGAGCAGGCCGCCGAGTGGAGTCGGCGGTCCGCAGAGGGGTGGTGGAAGTGAGCGAAGTCACCAGAACCGGCACGCCGGTCCGCACGGCCCGTTTCATGGCGAACAGGGTCCTCGCCCTGGTCGAGCACCCCGTCCCCCGCGAGGACAGCTCGGAGAAACCGGTCTGGACCGGACACCCCTTCCGGGAAGACCCCGAGACCTAGGACTTCGTCTCCACCCAGGGGAGTAGTCCCCAGGTCACGGCTCATCCTCCGGGAGGCCCGGCAATCGGTACGAGGGCATGACGTCCCACGCCCGCCGCCCGCCTAGATTTGAGGTCAAGCGGCGGGTGCAGCACTCGTCCCCCGAGGTCAGACACCCGCCGCTGCCAACGACAACTGATCAGGTCAGGAGAGGGACCATGGCCCTTACGGCACCGCGGACGACGATCCGCACGCAGGGACGCACCACGTACTCCCGCCGCACGGGCCGCCGCCACCCCCTGGTGGCGACCTTGATGGCCCTTCCCCTGGCGGTCCTGCTCCTCGTCGTCTTCGACGGCTGGGAGACAGTGGCCACACAGGCGTCGTCCGTGGGAGTGATGCTGGGGCGCTGAGAGGCGACCCCAGGCCCGGAAGAGCGGTCCGGGCGGGGACATCCACCCATGAAACCCCGTGGGGACGGGGGTGCGGCGGACGGCAAAAAATGCAGGCGCAGCTGGGGAGCTGCGCCTGCATTGCTTTTCCCCGGCGGACGGTTCCAGCGGCCTTCTGCGTACCCTCGCGAGGAGACCGCACGCCGCCGCCCAGGGAGCCCCGTGACCGCACATCCCCTGCTCACCGAGCTCACCCTCCGCGCCGGAGCCCAGGCCCACGACACCGCCGCGGCCTGCTCCTGCGGCGCGGCCACCCTCGCGGACCGCCCCGACGCCACCGTCGTCCGGCACGCCGACACCGTCGCGAAGGCACACGCCCCCGACACCGACCCGGCCGACCTCGCCCCACGCCTGGTCACCGCCGTCCGCCTCCCCGACGTCCTGCTGCCGCCGCTCACGCCGGCGCCGACCCGGCTGCACGGCCGACTGGTGACCTTCTGGCCGTACGGCGCCCCGGTGGACCCGGACGACCCGGACGCGGCCCCCTGGGAGGCCGCGGCCACCCTGCTCGCCCGTCTGCACCGCACCCCCGCCCCGACCGCGCTCCCGCCGATGCGGGGCCCCGCCAAGGCCGCGCACGCGGTGGCCCGGCTGCGCGCCGCCGGCTCGCACCCCGCCGTCGCGCCCGTCCTGAGCGCCTGGCGCGCGCTCCCCGGCTGGGCCCGCGCCGAGGCCCCCATGCCCGACGCGACCACCCTCTGCCACGGAGACCTCCACCTCGGACAGCTCGTCCGCCATCCCGCCCCCGACGGCCCCTGGCGGCTGATCGACGTCGACGATCTCGGCGTCGGCGTCCCGGCCTGGGACCTCGCCCGCCCCGCCGCCTGGTACGCCTGCGGTCTGCTCCCGCCCGAGGAGTGGACCCGCTTCCTGGCCGCCTACCGGGCCGCGGGCGGCCCCGCCGTCCCCGAGGCCGGCGACCCCTGGACCGCCCTGGACGTCCCGGCGCGCGCACTCACTGTGCAGGGTGCGGCACGTGCTGTGACCAAGTCGGTGGCGGAGGACCGGTCGTTGGACGAGGTCGAGCAGTGCCTGGTCGACGCCTGTGCCCGAATGGGTTTTGTCCCCCCGCGGTTCGCGGCAAGCCGCGCGAAGTAGGGTGCAACCGACCGCAGCCGGACAGTGTCTGTCCTGGCGGCAGGCGAAACAGCACCGACCGGCGAGGAGTTGAGCCGAACCATGCAGTGCCCGAAGTGTCATGCTCAGATGCACACCTACAACCGCAACGGCGTCCAGATCGAGCAGTGCAGCAACTGCCGTGGGATATTCCTCGACTACGGCGAGCTGGAGGCGCTGACCCGCCTGGAGGGCCAGTGGAGCCAGCAGGCGCCGCCGCCCCCGGCCGCCCCGCAGGCCTATCCGGCCGCCCCGGTCGCTCCCGCCTGGGGCGCTCCGCACGGCGGGCACCACGGGGGCCACCACGGCGGCCACCACCGCAACAAGAGCTTCGGCCGCATGCTGTTCTCCAGCTGACCGGACAGCCTGACGGGCAACGGAAGAGCCCCCGACCGCGAAGGCGGCCGGGGGCTCTCGGCGTGTGGACGATACTGGGATTGAACCAGTGACCTCTTCCGTGTCAGGGAAGCGCTCTCCCGCTGAGCTAATCGTCCGGGAGGGGGTGGTGCGTGCTGCGTGCGCGATACTGGGATTGAACCAGTGACCTCTTCCGTGTCAGGGAAGCGCTCTCCCGCTGAGCTAATCGCGCGAGGACCCGATGAACCGGATCAGTGGACGATACTGGGATTGAACCAGTGACCTCTTCCGTGTCAGGGAAGCGCTCTCCCGCTGAGCTAATCGTCCTTGGAGGTGGAGACGGGATTTGAACCCGTGTAGACGGCTTTGCAGGCCGTTGCCTCGCCTCTCGGCCACTCCACCAGGAGTGTGGGGTTCGGGAAGATCCCCCCACTTCCTGCGAGCGGACGACCAGGTTCGAACTGGCGACCTCAACCTTGGCAAGGTTGCGCTCTACCAACTGAGCTACGTCCGCTTGTCGTTTCCACTCGGCTTGCGCGTCGCGGCGACGTGTTGAACTCTAGCGGATTCCCGGGCCAGCACAAAAACGCGTTTGTGCAGCGTGCTGCGCTGCGTCCGCTCGCGGACCTGGTCAGGCCCCTGGCCGGGACATTGCGGGACATGCCCCCGTCACCCCCGGGACGCCCGCCATAGACTCGACAACGTGCTCGACCTCCCACCCCTCGCCCGTTTCGGCTCCCGTGTCGCGACCGGCCTCCTCGACGTGACCAGCGATCCCGCGGCTCTCGAGGGCGCCGGCTTCTGGGCCGTCTGCGCCGACTTCGAGGGCCGTCCGGTCTGCGCGCGCTTCGCCGACGTGCGCGAAGAGCCCGTGCCGGACCCGGTGCCGGGGGCTTGGCGGGGGCCCGCGGCCGGTGACTGGACGTCGTCGCTCGACCGCGCCACGTACACGGCGGGCGTCCGCCGCATCCGTGAGCACATCGCGGCGGGCGAGGTGTATCAGGCCAATCTCTGCCGCGTGCTGACCGCGCCGGTGGCGGCCGACGCCGACGTGGACGCACTGACCGCCCTGCTGGCCCGGGGTAACCCCGCGCCTTATGCAGGAACGATTCGCCTCCCCGCTCGCGGCATCGAGACGGCCACCGCCTCCCCCGAACTCTTCCTGCGCCGCGAGGGGCGGATCGTCGAGTCCGGACCCATCAAGGGCACCGGGCGCACCGAGGCGGACCTCCTCGACAAGGACTACGCCGAGAACGTGATGATCGTGGACCTCGTCCGCAACGACCTCGGGCGGGTCTGCGCCACCGGCAGCGTGACCGTCCCCGACCTCTGCGCCGTCGAGAAGCACCCGGGGCTGGTCCACCTCGTCTCCACGGTCCGCGGCGAACTCCCCGACGGCGCCGGCTGGCCCGAACTGCTCGACGCCGCCTTCCCGCCCGGCTCGGTCACCGGCGCCCCCAAGTCCAGCGCCCTGCGGATCATCGAAGCCTTGGAGACGGCGCCCCGCGGCCCGTACTGCGGAGGCATCGGCTGGGTCGACGCCGACCGGGGCACGGGCGAGCTGGCCGTCGGCATACGCACCTTCTGGATCGACCGCGCCGACACGGGTACCGCCGTGCTGCGGTTCGGCACCGGCGCGGGCATCACCTGGGGCTCCGACCCCGAGGCCGAGTGGGAGGAGACCGAGCTGAAGGCCTCCCGGCTGCTCGCGGTAGCGTCGGGAGCGTACGAAGTCACGGCCTCCTGCGAGGCCGAGGGAGAGGGACTGACGTGAAGATCTGGCTCGACGGCGGGCTGCAGGACGCCGAGTCCGCCCGTGTCTCCGTCTTCGACCACGGGCTGACCGTGGGCGACGGCATCTTCGAGACGGTGAAGGCGACGCACGGCCGCACGTTCGCGCTCACCCGTCACCTCGACCGGCTGACCCGCTCCGCGCGCGGCCTCGGCCTGCCCGACCCCGACCACGACGAGGTCCGCCGCGCCTGCGCCGCCGTCATCGAGGCCAACCCGATGCCGCTCGGCCGCCTGCGCATCACCTACACCGGAGGGCACGGCCCCCTCGGCTCCGACCGCGGCGATCGCGGACCCACCCTCCTCGTCGCCCTCGGCGAGACCACCCGGCGCGCCGACTCCACGGCCGTCATCACGGTCCCCTGGACCCGCAACGAGCGCGGCGCGCTCACCGGGCTCAAGACGACCTCGTACGCCGAGAACGTCGTCGCCCTGGCCCGCGCCGACGAGCACGGCGCGAGCGAGGCGCTGTTCGGCAACACGGTCGGGCAGCTCTGCGAGGGCACCGGCTCGAACGTGTTCGTCGTCCTGGACGGCGAGATCCACACCCCGCCGCTCGCCTCCGGCTGCCTCGCGGGCATCACCCGCGAGCTGGCCGTCGAGTGGACCGGCGCCCGCGAGACCGACCTGCCGCTGGACGTGCTGGAGCGGGCCGACGAGGTCTTCCTCACCTCCACCCTGCGCGACGTCCAGGCCGTCCACCGCGTCGACGACCGCGAACTCCCGGGCACACCCGGCCCGGTGACCGCCAAGGCGATGCGGATCTTCACCGAGCGGGCCGGGGACGACCTCGACCCCTAGGGTCGGTCCGGATCTGTGGGGGAAAGATCCGTAAGGGGCACGGAAAACAGGCTGACGTCGGTCCGTACGGCGGGTAGAAAGCCCCTGATGACCACGACTCTGCGGCCGACCGAGCCGCTTCAGCGCGCCACCGACGGGGCGCTGTCGCGCCACTACCAGGTATGCGTGAACAGCCGTCCCGTCGGAGCGGTCCACCTCGCGACGTCCCCGGTCTTCGGGCCCGGCGTCGCACAGATCCAGGACCTGCGCATCGAGGAACCGGACCGTGGGCGCGGCCGGGGCACGGTGGCCGCGCTGGCCGCCGAGGAGGTGGCCCGCGGCTGGGGCTGTCGGCGGATCGAGCTCAGGGTGCCCGCCACGGCGGAGGCCGCACTGCGGCTGGTGACGGCGCTCGGCTACGTCCATCGCAACCGCGGCATGGAGAAACCCCTCGGCGACACCGCGCCTCGACTGCCCGCGGGCAGTCGGCCCCGGCCCATGACGGAAGCCGAGTTCGCGCCCTGGCTCGAACACGGCATCGAGGTCTATGCCCAGGACTGGACCGACCGCGGGGTGCCCGAGGAAGAGGCCTGGGCCAGATCACGACGGGACCACGACGTACTGCTGCCGCAGGGACGGACGACGGAGAACATGCGGTTCAGCGTCCTGGAACACGACGGCGAGCAGGTCGGCACGCTCTGGGTGTCGATCGCCGACGACAAGGCGTTCGTCTTCGACGTCGAGGCCGACGAGGCCTTCCGCGGCCGGGGCCACGGCCGCTCCCTGATGCTGCTGGCCGAGGCCCAGGCCGTCGCGGCCGGCAAGCGCGTCATGGGCCTCAACGTCTTCGCCGGCAACACCCCGGCGGAGCGGCTGTACGAGTCGCTGGGGTACGTGCCGGTGGGCTACTCGATGTACAAGAACCTGCTCTGAGCCCACAGCCCACCGCTGCGGAGCCCGTTGCGTCACCCCTGCTCGGCCAGCAGCCGGTCGGCGATCTCCTCGACGCGCTCGCGCAGCCCCTCCTGGCTCTTGCCGCCGTCGAGGCGCTCGCCGCCGATGACGTAGGTCGGGGTGCCGGTGACGCCGATCGCCTTGCCCTCGGCATGGTCGGCGTCCACGATCAGAATGTGCCGGCCGTCGATCAGCGCGGTGTCGAACTCCTCGGCGTCGAGCCCGAGTTCGCCGGCGATCTCGACCAGGAAGGGTTCTCCCTTACGGCCCAGCTCCTCGACCCGGCCCAGCACCGCCTCGACGTACGGCCACCCCTGGCCCTGCTCCAGCGCCTCCTCCGCGGCCTGCGCGGCGGCGAAGGCGTGCTTGTGCTTCTCCAGCGGGAAGTGCCGCAGCCGCAGCTCCAGCCGGTCGCCGTAGCGCTCACGCAGGGCCCGCAGGTCGTCCAGGGCGCCACGGCAGTCCGGGCACTGCAGCTCACACCAGACGTCGAGGACGACGGCGGGACCGGCGGGCGCCGGGGCGGAGGCCGCGTGGGCGGCGGAGGGGGAGGGGGAGGGGGGCGAGTCGCTCATGACGTCAGTCTTCCAGCCCCAGCCCGACCGCCCCAATCCGGACGGCTCCGACCGCACGCCAGGGAGGTCTTCCACGACCCCGAGGAGCGTGTTCGTGCGGCACCTGCGGAGGAGCCGACCCGGAGATGTCCCTGATGTCCGGCCGGAGCATGGCCCGAGAGCGGTGCGCAGGTGCAGGATGGAAGGGACGAAGCGTGCGCCCGACGGCTGTGGCGCCGAGTCGTTCGCAACCCTGCCCGAGACAGCCACGCCTGGAGGAACCGGATGATTGCCGAGACCGTCTGTTCCGCCGTCGCCGCGGCCGGCCTGGGCATCGCGGTGGTCACGGCCTACCGCAAGCGCTTCCTGGCGGCCGCCCGCATCGCGGCCTACGCCCTCGTGCCGCTCGGCCTCGTGATGACGGGCGTCGTCGAATGGGTCGCCGACACCGCGTTCAGCCCCACGGCCTGGGCGGGCTTCGCCGTGCTCGGCGGGGCCTGGGCCCTCTTCGCCACCACCCGCGCCGTGGAGCGCCACCGCGGCGGCACCCGCAGGGAACGCAAGGCGGCGGCCCGCGCGGCACAGTCCCCTGCCGTGGCCCCCACCGCCTCGGCGCCTTCCCTGGGCCAGGCCTCCCGCCCGGCGTCCCGCCCCGCGCCGGCGCCCCGGGCGACCGGCGCCTCGGAAGACTTCAGCGACATCGAGGCCATCCTCAAGAAACACGGCATATGAGGCGCGACTCGTGAAGCGCGGTGCGTGACACGGGCCGGGCGAGGCCGCCCGGGATTGAAACGACACAGTCGGCCTGCCCGTGCGCGGAAGTGATCACGGCCTGAAACCGACGTCACGGAATCCGGCGAACACCCGCTCATTCCGTGCGTGTTGATCGCGCGAGGGGTGTCACCTGCGTCATCATCGCCCGCGAGATGCTGGACACGACACAGAGCGACGCCGCGCCGCCCAAGGACGAGCCGCGCGGGTGCCTCTTCGCCCTTTCCCAGCCACCGCTGATGATCTTCCTTGCGGTGATCGGGTGTCTGCTGCTCATGGCTTCGCTGCATGACCTGCTGCTGCTTTGAGCCTTACCCGCGGTCCCCGGCGTCACCCGCCGGGGCCGCGCCGGCATCGAGGACCACCCGAGCGGTGTCGGGCGCCGCCCCATGCCGGGACGGAGACGGCACGCTCAGCCCGCGGCCTCCTTGCGGCGTGCCCGGTAGGCGGCCACGTGCAGGCGGTTTCCGCAGGTGCGGCTGTCGCAGTACCGGCGGGACCGGTTGCGGGAGAGGTCGACGAAGGCGCGTCGGCAGTCCGGGGCCTCACAGCGCCGCAGCCGTTCTTCCTCACCGGCGACCACGAAGAACGCCAGCGCCATCCCGCAGTCGGCCGCCAGGTGGTCGGCGATGGAGGCACCGGGCGCGAAGTAGTGCACATGCCAGTCGTAGCCGTCGTGATCGGTGAGGCGCGGGGTGGTGCCCGCGGCGGCGACCAACTCGTTGATCAGTGAGGCGGCGGTCCGGGGATCCGACGCGGCGAAGATCCCGGCGAACCGCCCGCGGACCTTGCGCACCGCGGACAGGTCGAACTCGGACAGCGTACCGACGTCACTGATTTCGTGCTTCCGTACGAAATCCGCGAGGGTGGCGACATCCGGCAGCGCGTCCGGAGTCGTGTCGTCCTCCGGTGCGGTGTTCACCAGATCCACCACGGCATCGAGCGCACACCGGGTGTCGTGGGTGATCAGCACGTTTCGCTCCCTGGCCTGGGGGTCGGGCGGGCGCCCGCCGATGCTGGCCGATGGTAGCCGCACCGGGCGGTCGAACCTTGTCCGATCGTGCCCCCGATTCTCTGGGCCGGGGAAGTCCGGAAGCCCGGGAAGCCGGGCCTGTACGGCGCTGGACGCGGCCCGGCAGGGCCCCTACGCGCGCCGACGCCGCACCACGGAATCCCGTGGCACGGCGTCGACGCATCCCTATTCGGTTGTCGTGGCCCGAGCCGTCTCCCCGAGTGGACGGCGCCGGGCGGCTCGGTGTGAGCCTCGCCCTAGCTCTCCGCCAGGATGTGCGAGAGCTCTTGATCGAGATCGAAGTGCCGGTGTTCCGTGCCCGGGGGCACGGCCGCGTCCGTCCGCTTCAGGAAGGACTCCAGGGCCCTCGCAGGGGCCTCGAGCAGAGCTTCCCCCTCCGGGGAGCTCAGTGCGATGCAGACGACGCCCTGACCGTGACTGCGCGACGGCCAGACGCGGACGTCGCCGGTGCCCGTCGGCCGGTGCAGGCCTTCGGCGAGGAGGTCGCGGGCGAACACCCACTCGACGGTCTCTTCGGCTCCGGTGTGGAAGGTGGCGTGCACGGCGTAGGGGTCGGCCGTGTCGTACCGCAGGCCTGCGGGGACAGGCAGGGAGGACTCGCTCGACACAACGAGGCGCAGGTGCAGCTCGCAGCTGACCGTGGTGTTCATAAGCGCCAGGGCCTTTCGCTCAGTGTGCGCTCGGGGATTCGCACGTCGGCGAAATCGACATGCCACCTACGGTGCCGTTGTAAACCCCTCTGAGTGTTTTGCGTGCCTTTACGTAACTCTTCCGGCCGAGGGCGCGTTCGCGAAGTACCACCATTCCGGTGACCGGAATCTCTCGGGTAGGGTTTGGCTGTATGAATACGGGGAGTGACGAGGTCGGCGAGGCGGTAGTGGCGGCGGACGGGTCGAAACCGGGTGGCGCGGCGGAGGAGCAGCAGGGCCAGGGGCTCGGCTCCCGAGCCCCCGAATTCGTCAAGGCGCGTCGCGTGCTGCATCTGAGCTGGCAGGTCGGTGTCTTCGTCCTCGGCCTCGCCGTCGTGGGGGCCGGCATCGTGATGCTGCCGCTGCCCGGTCCGGGCTGGGTCGTGATCTTCGGAGGCATGGCGATCTGGGCGACCGAGTTCGTCTGGGCCCAGCTGGTGCTCCGCTGGACCAAGCGCAAGGTCACCGAGGCCGCCCAGCGGGCCCTCGACCCGAAGGTGCGGCGCCGCAACATCATCCTGACCTCGATCGGCCTGGTGATCATCGGCGTTCTCATGGGTGTCTACCTGTGGAAGTTCGGCCTCGAGATGCCCTGGAACATCAAGGACCAGTGATCCGCCGCGGCGGCGCGGGAGCGGTCGGCCGTGGTCACAGCCACCCCGTGACATGGGGTAATGTTCTCCCTGCGTCCGGGCGATTAGCTCAGTGGGAGAGCGCTTCGTTCACACCGAAGAGGTCACTGGTTCGAACCCAGTATCGCCCACCGGAACGTCGGCCCGTCTGCGAATCCGCAGACGGGCCGACGTCGTTCGTGCGAGCGCCAGGAGCTCGTCCCCGATGCACGCGCCACGCGACGGCTCAGCCTCCGATGCACGCGCCACGCATGAGCGAGGGCGCCGATGCACGCGCCATGCATCAGCCAGGGCTCGGGGCGCGCGGCACGTGTCGGCCAGGGCTCCGGTGCACGCGCCGCGTGTCAGCCAGGGCTCGATGCGCGCGGCACGCATGAGCTAAGGCTCCGATTTGCGCGGCACGTCACGGGAACGGGCTGCGATGCGCGTGGCATGGCTTGGGCTCGGCCTCCGATTCATACGGTCGTCGCGAACTGCGGCCGCGGTGAGCTGCGGCAGTCGTGAACTGCGCGCACCGCGTCTTGCGGCGGCAGTCGCCATCTCGGCATCGGCGGCGGCAGTCGCCACGTCGGCGTCGGCGTTGACCTGCGCGCCAGCCTCGGCAGCCGCCACCTCGGCGTCGGCGTTGACCTGCGCGCCAGCCTCGGCAGTCGCCACGTCGGCGTCGGCGTTGACCTGCGCGCCAGCCTCGGCCTCCGCCTCCGAATCGCGTGCCCCGTCAGCCCCCGGCCCCCGATTCGGGCGTCACAGCAGAGCTCAAGCAACGATTCATACCGCCGTTCATGCCGCCGCCCCGAGCTCGCGCCCCCGATTCTCGTGGCACCTCAAAACGCGCACCCGATCCGCGCGGTCGTCCGTCATCGCCCCAGGCCCCAGGCCCCAGGCCCCGGCGTCACCCTGATCGTCAAGTCGAGCGGTGACCGTCCGCAGTCGTCCCCACCTCACCCCCTTACCACCTGACCGCGCGCCCTGCGCCCCCTCATCCAGCCATGCCGTGCTGTCACGCCGTCAACTCGCCTCCCTCCGTGCGTCATTCGTCCCGCCCGCCCCACATCCCCCGTCCGCGCAGGCGGATTTCAGTCGTCCCACTCCGTCGCTCGCGGTCTGATCCTCTGTTCGATTGCCCGAACGCAAGCCTCTCGCCAGGGAGTTCGTCACATCTCGGGCGTCGAGTGCTCGCCGCGCACCCCTGTCGCCGCACCGCCGTCTCACAAGAAAATCCTGTCCGAATCATTGACGCTCCCTCAAGCCCCTCGTACCTTGTGCCAGCAAGCGCTTTCTTGAAACGATTCATGCAAGCGGCAACGACGCTGCGGGGAGGGCCCGACTGTGGGAACCAGCAGGAATGTTGAGAGGCGTACGGTTCTGAAGGCCGCGGGAGCCACGGCGGTCACGCTGGGCTTGGCGGCGACCACCGGGTGCGGGGGCGACAGCGGTACCTCGTCGGACGGGACGGTGACGATCCGTTACGCGTGGTGGGGTTCCGAGGACCGCGCGGAGCGCATCAACAAGACCATCGCGCTCTTCGAGAAGAAGTACCCGAAGATCAAGGTGAAAACGGACTTTCAGCCGTACCTCGACTTCTGGAAGAAGTTCAACACCCAGGCTTCCGGTGGCAATCCGCCGGACGTGTTCCAGAATGCCATTGGATTCCTGCGGAAATACGACGCGAAGAACGTACTGCTGGATCTCAGCGAGCAGGTCAAGGCGGGCAACCTCTCCACGGAGGGCTTCCGGGCCGGCCTCGCGACGTTCGGCGAGGTGGACGGGAAACTCCTCGGAGTTCCGGTCGGTTCCAACTCGATGGCGCTGGTGATCGACAAGCCCGTTTACACCAAGGCGGGCGTCAAGCCGGAGCAGGGCTGGACCTGGGACGACTTCCACGCGGCGATGGCGAAGATCCGTGACAAGACCGGGCGCGCCGGCGACAGCGGCATGTACGGCGTCATGTACCTCTATGACCTCTACCTGCGTCAGAACGGCAAGGCGTTCTTCAAGGACGACGGACTCGGCTTCACCGAGGCCGATCTGACGGACTGGTGGACGAAGGCCAAGCAGGGCGTCCAGGACGGCATCTACGCCGACGCCAAGAAGGTCGCCCAGGTCAAGCCCAAGTCGGCCGTCTCCGCGGAACTCGCCGCCGGTGAGTTCACCTGGGACAACTTCACCGTCCGCTACACCTCCGAGGGCAAGAGCGAGTACGGACTGGCTCCCATCCCGACCACGGACGGCAAGAAGACCGGCCAGTACCTCGGCTCTCTCATGCTCAGCGGCTCCAAGCGGACGCAGCACCCCAAGGAGGTCGCCCAGTTCATCGACTTCATGGTGCACGAGCCCGAGGTCGCCAAGATCATGGGCTACGACCGTGGGGTGCCCGCGACGCAGGCCCAGTTCGACGCGTTCAAGCCGACCGACGAGGTCAACAAGTCGATCGCCGCGTACGAGGAGTCCCTCGTCGCCTCGGGCGTCCTGGAACCGATCACCCCGCACCCGAACGGCGCGGACATCTGCGAGTCGGCCTTCCTGCGGATCGCCGAGGAGCTCGCCCTGGGCACGCGCTCGGTGGACGAGGCCGTCAAGCAGTTCTTCACCGAGTCGAAGACGGCTCTCGCCGGCTGATGGGAACCGCCGTGACACACGCCCCTGCGATGGTGGAGGGCCTGGCCAAGGACTCCGAGCCGCGGCACGGTCCGGTGAACTCCCCGCGCCCCGCCGAACTCAAGCGGCGGGGCCGTCGGGAGAACCTGGCCGGCTATCTCTTCATGTCTCCGTGGATCGCCGGTTTCCTGCTGCTCACAGCGGGCCCGATGATCGCCTCGCTCTACTTCGCGTTCACCGACTACAACCTGTTCGACGCGCCCAGGTGGATCGGTCTCGACAACTTCTCCGAGATGTTCGGCGATCCGCGCTGGCGTCACTCGGTGCAGGTGACGATGTGGTACGTCGTCGTCGGGACGCCGCTCAAGCTGCTCGCGGCCCTCGGCGTGGCGCTGCTGCTGGCCCAGAAGCGGCGCGGGCAGGCCTTCTACCGGGCCGCCTTCTACGCGCCGTCGCTGATCGGGGCGAGTGTCTCGGTCGCCATCGTCTGGAAGGCGATCTTCTCGGACGACGCGATCGTCGACCGTACGCAGAAGCTCTTCGGGATCGACGTCGGCGGCTGGACCGGCGACCCGGAGATGATCATCTACAGCCTGGTGGCGCTCACCGTCTGGCAGTTCGGCGCCCCCATGGTCATCTTCCTGGCGGGCCTCAAGCAGGTCCCCCGGGAGCTGTACGAGGCGGCCGAGGTCGACGGGGCCGGCCAGTTGCGGCGGTTCTGGAACATCACGCTGCCGATGATTTCCCCCGTCCTCTTCTTCAACGTCCTGCTGGAGACGATCCACTCCTTCCAGATCTTCAGTTCGGCGTACATCGTCGGCGGCGGCGCGGGAGGTAACGCCTGTGGTCCGGCGGACGGCTCGATGGTCTACACCTGCTACCTCTATGTCCAGGGCTTCGAGAACAGCCGGATGGGTCTGGCGTCCGCCATGGCCTGGATGCTGCTCATCGCGGTCGCCCTGGTGACGGCGGTGCTGTTCTGGTCCCAGAAGCGCTGGGTGCACTACGAGGAGGGCGCCTGATGAGCGCACAGGCCACCGAGATCGCCCCGGCCTCGACCCCGTCCACGAAGTCCACGAAGTCGACGAAGGGCGGCGCGTTCCGGCGCAGGCTGCCCGGATCGCTCGCCTGGCACCTCGGCTCCCTCGCGATCCTCGCCGTGATCCTCTACCCCGTGGTCTGGGTCATCGGCGGCTCGTTCAAGAAGAGCGAGGACATCGTCGGCAGCCTGGATCTCTTCCCGGGCTCCCCGATCACCTCGAACTACACCCGGCTGTCCGAGGGCATCGCGGACATCTCGATCTCCACGTTCTTCCTCAACTCGCTCACGCTCGCGGTCGGTTCCGTGATCGGGATCCTGCTCTCCTGCTCGCTGACGGCGTACGCCTTCGCGCGGATCAGGTTTGCGGGCCGCAACCTGCTCTTCACGCTGGTGATCGGCACGCTCCTGCTGCCCTACCACGTGCTGCTGATCCCGCAGTACGTGCTGTTCCGCAACATGGGCATGATCAACTCGTACACGCCGCTGCTGCTCGGGAAGTACCTGGCCACGGAGGCGTTCTTCGTCTTCCTGATGATGCAGTTCATGCGCAACCTGCCCAAGGAGCTCGACGAGGCGGCCCGGCTCGACGGCTGCGGGCATCTGCGCATCTACTGGTCGATCGTCCTCCCGCTGTGCCGTCCGGCCCTGATCACCAGCGCGATCTTCACCTTCATCAACTCCTGGAACGACTTCATGGGGCCGTTGATCTACCTCAACGAACCCGACAAGTACACGGTCTCCCTCGGGCTGAAGATGTTCGTGGACCAGGAGGGCGTGGCCGACTACGGCGGCATGATCGCGATGTCGCTGGTCGCGCTCCTGCCGGTGCTGGCCTTCTTCCTCGCCTTCCAGCGCTATCTGATCGACGGCATGGCGACGTCCGGGCTGAAGGGCTGACCGGCATGTCCGAGGCGCGTGTGAAGGCCCGTAACCCCGCCCGCCGGGCGCGCAAGGAGTCCGTCGTCGCCGAGCGGTTCGGCGTGTTCGCCGAGTGTCTGCTCACCGGCGTGTGGATCGCCGTGGCCTCGCTCGGGGTGGTCACCTACCCGGCGGCCTTCGCGGCCGGGGCGCGCCACCTGCGTCGGCACACCGCCCACCAGGGCGGCGGCTGGCGGGAGTTCGCCCGCGACTTTCGCGCGGCCGTGCGCGGCGGCTGGCTCGCCGGGCTCGCCGGCTGGCTCGCGGTGGCCGCGGTCTGGGTCGACGTCCAGGCTGTACGGGCCGGGCTTCCCGGCGGGCCGCTGGTCGGCGCCGTCGGCGTGTTCGCGCTGATCGGGCTCGCCGTCGCCGGACTGCGGGCGGCGGCCGTATGGACGCCGGACGCCACCTGGCGGGACCTGCTGCGGCAGGCGGGCCGCCGGACGGTGCTCGACCCGGCAGGTTCCTTCCTCGTCGTCGGCGGGCTGGCCGTGGTGGCCCTGTCCGCCTGGTTCGTCGCGCCGCTGGCGGTCCCTGTCCTGGGGGCCGTCGCGGCGGCGGCCGTGGCCGTGGAACAGCGGTACCGCGACCGCTGACGGCAGTCACCCAAGGTCGGCGTCCGGGACGGGCGCCGCACCTCGCTCTGTCATGCCCCTGACTAGTGCCGCGGCAGGCAACGTTCGCCCCGTCGCGACGCCCGGCACGCACTCTCGCCGCACCGGCCGAAAGCCCAAGTACGTCCAGTACGAG
>NZ_JBFAKW010000083.1:0-40527 GCF_040655955.1 Streptomyces sp. NPDC050263
ACGTCCAGTACGAGGACTTCCGGCCGGCACACCGAGAGCACGCACCGGACGCCGCTCCTTGACGGGCAAACGTTGCCTGCCGCGGCACTAGGCAGTCGGTGGGGCGGCCGTCGGCGATACGTCCGAAGCGGCGGCCGCCGCATCCGACCCGGCGGCCGCCGCATCCGACCCGGCTGCCCGGTCCGCCGCAGCCGACCGGTCCGCAGCCGCCGCGCCCGGCTGGTCCGGCACCGTCGGCGGCGGCTGTGCCGTCGTCGCGCGCCTCCGCCCGCCCCGGAGTTCCGGAGTCGTCGTGCCCACCCCCATGACCGCCGCCAGGCACATCAGGCCGCCGGTGATCAGGGCGGTCGTGCCCGTCGTCCAGCCGGCGACCGCGCCCGCGCGCAGGTTGCCGAGGTTGGGTCCCGCCTGGCCGACGACCGCCTCGGCCGCCGTCACCCTGCCCAGCAGGGCGTCCGGGGTGTGGGTCTGCACGATGGTGACGCGGGACAGGACGGCCACCGAGTCCGCCGCCCCGGCCACCGCCAGCATCCCCAGGCCCGCCCACGCGCTGGTCGTCAGTCCGAAGAGGGCGAGGGCCGCGCCCCACGTCCCCGAGGCGCACAGCATCACCGGGCCGGGGCGGGCCAGCCGCGTGACCGGCCCGGAGAAGGCGGTCGCCGTCACCCCGCCCACGGCGAGCGCGGACAGGAACAGACCCAGCGTGCGCGGGTCGCCCCCGAAGCGTTCCTCGTTGACCAGCGGGAACAGACTCACCGGCATCGCCAGGACGGTCGCGGCCAGGTCGACCAGCAGCGCGCCCCGCACCGCCCGGTGACCGGTCAGGAACCGCAGGCCGTCCAGGACGCCCTGCACACCGGGACGGGACTTCTCGCCCTCGGGCGGCAGCGCGGGCAGCCCGTACGCGCCGTAGAAGGACATGCCGAAGCTGAGGGCGTCCAGCAGATAGCAGACGCCGAGCCCCCACCACCCGAGCACGACACCGGCGACGGCCGGCCCGAGCAGCATCATCGCCTGGCCGGTGACCTGGTTCAGGGCGAGACCGGCCGCCACCTGGTCCTCGGGCAGCAGCCGACGCACGAACACGCCCGCCGCCGGCCCGCCGACCGCCCCGAACGACGACTGCACCGCCACCAGCGCCAGCACCACGGGCACCGGAACATGCCCGGTGAAGCCCTGCACGGCCAGCAGGACGGAGCAGACCGCCGAGCCGACGGTGCTCAGGAGATACACGCGTCGCCGGTCGGCCCGGTCGACCCAGGCGCCCGCGAACAGCCCGACCCCGATCAGCGGCAGCGCCTGCGCCAGACCGACCGCCCCGCTCCAGAGCGAGCTGTGGGTCGTGTCCCAGACCTGGAACATCACGGTGACCATGGTCATGAAGCCGCCGAGCACGGACACCGTGCGCCCGATCAGCAGCCGCCGGAAGACGGGGGAGGTACGAAGAGGACGAACGTCGACGAGGGTCCTGGTCAGGAGGCTCATGACGGAACGACGGCGGCGACGGACGCCGCGGGCTGCTGATGCACGGCGGGGAGACTAACCCGCCACGCCACCGAGGAGCGAGCCGTTTAATCGGGGCGAGCCTCCCGCCCCCTCACCCGGCCTCGCGCGAGCAGAGTCGCTCAAGAAGCGTGGTTCAAGAAGCGTGGTTGCAAGAAGCGTCGCTCAAGAAGCGTCGCTCAAGCGGAGTCGTTGAGCAGCCGCCCCAGATGCTCCCGCCCCTCGCCCAGCAGCCCGGCCAGCGGCTCCGCGCTCTCGTACCAGCGCTTCTCGTACTCCCAGCACAGCCACCCGTCCCAGCCGTGCCGCGCCAGGACCTCGACGCACTCGGCGAGCGGCAGCACCCCCGCGCCCAGCGCCAGCGGCGTGGTGTCCTCGGCCGACGCGATGTCCTTGACCTGCACGTATCCGAGATATGGGGAGAGCGCCGCGTACGTCTCGTGCGGCTGTTCGCCGCCCAGCCAGGTGTGCATCACGTCCCACAGCGCGCCCACCTGCCGGTGCCCGACCAGGCCGAGGACGCGGATGGCGTCCGCGCCGGTGCGATGCGAGTCGTGGGTCTCCAGCAGGATGCGCACGCCGAGGTCGGCCGCGTACTCGGCGGCGGTGCCGAGCCGCCCGGCGGCGACGGCGTCGGCCTCGGCCGGGGACCGGGCGTCCGTACCGCCGGGAAAGACGCGGACGAAGGGCGCCCCGAGATCACGGGCGAGCGAGACGAGCCCGCGGATCTCCTCGATCACCGGCTCGTCGTCCCCCGGCGCGGCGACCCGCGCGTACCCCGCGACCCCCAGGACGTCGACGCCCGCCGCCTTGAACTCGGAGGCGACATCGGCCCGTTGGTCCGGACCCAGTCCCGGGTGGACCGGTTCCTCGGGATGGGCGCGCAGTTCCACGCCGTGATAGCCGTGCGCGACCGCGAGCCGAAGCACCTCGGACAGCGGCAGACCGGGAACACCGAGGGTGGAGAACGCGAACCTCATGCTTCTACTGTCGCTCCGCTGCCGGGTGCAGGTCCAGTGGACGCCCCCCGAACACCGACCCGCCGGAGGCCTGCCCGCCGGGCACCTGGCCGTCGACCCCCCGGGCACCGGCCCTCGGGCCGTCGCCGACCCGGGCGTCGGCCCTCCGGCCGCCGGCCGCCTACCCGCCGGCCGCCGACCCGCCGGCCGCCTGACCGTCGGAGACACACGCGCGGAACCGCCCCAGCAGTTCCCGCCCGGCCGTGCTCTCCGCCTCGAAGTCCTGGATCCGCAGCTCCGAGGGAACGTCCCGGCCCTGCACGCGTGCCCCGTTGCACCGGAAGCAGAACGCGATCTCGAACAGCGGATCGGGGTCGGTGGCGTCGTAGACGCGGATCCCCCAGCCGGGCACGAAACAGCGGTACCGCCCGCTGTCCGGGAGAGCGCCGATCAGTGCCAGCGCCTCCCGCACCTCGTCCCCGGCCCAGACCTCGACCACCTCGCCCGCCAGCCCCCGCGGGGTGAAGGGACGGGCGGAATCGGCGATCCGGACGACCTCGAGCAGCTCGCCCCGTTCGTGCGCGGCGGGCAGCCTCAACTGCGGGGCACCCCCGAGGACCCCCGCACCATCAACTCCCCGCGCACCGTGGCGATCCCGCCCGGCGGCGGCTCCTCGCGGCCCATGGCGATGCGTCCCGCCCGGGCCCCCGCCTCCGCCAGCGGCAGCCGCACCGTCGTCAGGGAGGGCATCGCGTCGATGCTGAACGGGAGGTCGTCGAAGCCGGCGACCGAGACGTCCTCGGGGATGCGCAGCCCGGAGTCGCGCAGGGCGGCGCACGCGCCCAGGGCGACGGAGTCGTTGGCGGCGACGACCGCCGTCAGCGAAGGGTCCCGGCGCAGCAGTTCCAGCGTGGCCTCGTAGCCGGCCCGCCGGTCGTAGCGGCCGTGCACGGTCCAGCGCGGGTCCTCCTCGATGCCGGCCGCGGCCAGCGCCGCCCGGTGGCCCTCCAGCCGGTGCCGGGTCGTCGTCCGCTCCTCAGGGCCCGCGATGTAGCCGAGGCGGCGATGGCCGAGGCCGATGAGGTGCTCGGTCAGCTCCCGTCCGCCGCCGCGGTTGTCGAAGGTCAGCGCGATCGCCTGGGTGTCCGGCGCGGGCGGCCGCCCGCACAGCACCACCCGGGTCCCCGCCTCCGCCAGCCTGCGCAGCTTCGCCGCCATCGCGGCCGCGTGCGGCTCGTTCTCGATGGCCCCGCCGGTCAGCACGACGGCCGCGGCCCGCTGCCGCTGCAACAGGGTCAGATAGGTCAGCTCGCGCTCGGGCGAACCCCCGGTGTTGCAGACCACCGCCAGCCGCTCGCCGCCCGCCCGGCCGCCCGGCCCGCCGATCTCCAGCTGGATCGCGCTCGCCATGATCCCGAAGAAGGGGTCGGCGATGTCGTTGACGAGAATCCCCACCAGATCCGAGGTCGCCGCCGCCAGGGCGCTGGCCGGCCCGTTCAGGACGTAGTCCAGCTCGTCGACCGCCCGCAGCACCCGCTCCCTGGTGGTAGCGGCCACGGGGTAGTTCCCGTTCAGCACGCGCGACACCGTCGCGGGCGAGACCTGCGCGCGGGCCGCCACGTCCGCCAGGGTCACCGTCATCTCGTCGTCCTCCGGTAAACGCATCGTGTCGTACGTCGTCGTACGTCGTCGTACGACGACATATGTCGCCGTACGCCCTGGTAGACAGCAGCCTCGTGGGCGCGGTTCCGGGCGTGTCGAGCAGACCTTACGGCCCAGGAGCCTTGCTGTTCGCCCCCTCGAACAACTCAGGATGGACACGGTCTTGTCCGGACCACCGGTCAGAGGCTAGCTTCTCCTTGGATAGAAAGCGCTTGCTGTAACGCTGATCAGGTAGAGGCGTACGCGGCGCGCACAACCGCGTACGAAACGCGCAGCCACGCTGCGCACGACACCAAGGCCTACGCCTGCGCCTGGCCTGCGAAAGGATCGACGTGACACGCAAGACAGTCCGTATCGCCATGAACGGGGTGACCGGGCGGATGGGGTACCGCCAGCACCTCGTCCGCTCCATCCTCGCCCTGCGCGAACAAGGCGGCCTCGACCTCGGCGACGGCACCGTGCTGTGGCCGGAACCCGTCCTCGTCGGCCGCCGCGAGCACGCCCTGAAGGCGCTCGCCGAGCAGCACGGCCTGGACCCGCAGAACGTGTCCACGGACGTCGACGAGGTCCTCGCCGACCCGACCGTCGAGATCTACTTCGACGCCCAGGTCACCTCCGCCCGCGAGGAGGCGATCACCAAGGCGATCGCCGCCGGCAAGCACATCTACACCGAGAAGCCGACGGCCACCGGCCTCGACGGCGCCCTGGAGCTGGCCCGGCTGGCGAACGCGAAGGGCGTCAAGCACGGCGTCGTCCAGGACAAGCTGTTCCTGCCGGGCCTGCTGAAGCTCAAGCGCCTCATCGACGGCGGCTTCTTCGGCCGGATCCTGTCCATCCGCGGCGAGTTCGGCTACTGGGTCTTCGAGGGCGACTGGCAGACCGCCCAGCGCCCGTCCTGGAACTACCGCGCGGAGGACGGCGGCGGCATCGTCGTCGACATGTTCCCGCACTGGGAGTACGTGCTCCACGAGCTGTTCGGCCGGGTGAAGTCCGTCCAGGCCATCGCCACCACCCACATCCCGCAGCGCTGGGACGAGAACGACAAGCCCTACGACGCGACGGCGGACGACGCGGCGTACGGCATCTTCGAGCTCGAGGGCGGCGCGATCGCCCAGATCAACTCCTCCTGGGCGGTCCGGGTCAACCGCGACGAACTCGTCGAGTTCCAGGTCGACGGCACCGAGGGCTCGGCCGTCGCGGGCCTGCGCAACTGCCGCGTCCAGCACCGCTCCGCGACGCCCAAGCCGGTCTGGAACCCGGACATCCCCGCCACCGAGGTCTTTCGCGACCAGTGGCAGGAAGTCCCCGACAACGGCGAGTTCGACAACGGCTTCAAGGCCCAGTGGGAGCTGTTCCTCCGGCACGTCTACGCCGACGCCCCTTACCACTGGGACCTGCTGGCCGGCGCCCGCGGCGTCCAGCTCGCCGAGCTGGGCCTGAAGTCCTCGGCGGAGGGCCGCCGCCTGGACGTTCCGGAGGTCACGCTGTGAGCATCCGACTGCCGGACGCGGGCGGCGGTCTGCGGACCTACGAACCGCGCACCGAACCCCTCGCCCTCACCACCGGCGCCCCCTTCACCTCCCGGACGGTCTTCTCGGCGGCCCACGTGGTCGCCGACCCGTTCGCGGACACGAGCCCCGATTCCCCCGCGGCCGTCGACTGGGACGCCACCCTCGCCTTCCGCCGCCACCTGTGGTCCCACGGGCTCGGCGTCGCCGAGGCGATGGACACCGCCCAGCGCGGCATGGGCCTGGACTGGGCGGGCGCGGCCGAACTGATCCGCAGGTCGGCGGCCGAGGCCAAGGCGGTGGGCGGTCTGATCGCCTGCGGCGTCGGCACGGACCAGCTCACCGGCCCGGCGACCCTCGCCGAGGTCCGCGCGGCCTACGAGGAGCAACTGGCCCTGGTGGAGGCCTCGGGCGCCCGCTCCATCCTGATGGCGTCCCGAGCCCTGGCGGCGGCCGCCTCGTCCCCCGAGGACTACCTCGAGGTCTACGGCCATCTGCTCCGCCAGGCCACCGAGCCGGTCGTCCTGCACTGGCTGGGCCCGATGTTCGACCCGGCGCTGGACGGCTACTGGGGCTCGTCGGACCTGGACGCGGCGACCGACACCTTCCTGGAGGTGATCGCGGCCCACCCCGACAAGGTGGAGGGCATCAAGGTCTCCCTGCTGGACGCCCAGCGGGAGATCGACATCCGCCGCCGGCTGCCGCAGGGCGTCCGCTGCTACACGGGCGACGACTTCAACTACCCCGAGCTGATCGCGGGCGACGAGAAGGGCTTCAGTCACGCCCTCCTCGGCATCTTCGACCCGCTGGGCCCGCTGGCGGCGGAAGCGGTGCGGATCCTGGACACGGGCGACGTGGCGGGTTTCCGTTCGCTGCTCGACCCCACGGTGGAGTTGTCCCGCCACCTCTTCCGGACGCCCACCCGCTTCTACAAGACGGGCGTGGTGTTCCTCGCCTGGCTGGCGGGCCACCAGTCGCACTTCACGATGGTCGGCGGCCTCCAGTCGGCCCGCTCCCTCCCGCACTTCGCCCGCGCCTACGAACTCGCCGACGGCCTCGGCCTGTTCCCGGACCCGAAGCTGGCGCAGGAACGCATGAAGACCCTCTTGGCCCTGTACGGAGTCCCCCAGTGACCGCATCCCTCTCCCGCTCGTCCCTCTCCCGCTTCTCGATCAACCAGATGACGGTGAAGCAGCTGTCGATGCCCCAACTGGTGGAGGGCTGCCTGGAGTCGGGCATCCCCGGCGTCGGCCTCTGGCGCGAGCCGGTGCAGACGTACGGCGTCGACGCGACCGCCAAGCTGGTCCGCGACGCGGGCCTGACGGTGACAACGTTGTGCCGCGGCGGCTTCTTCACGGCGATCGACCCGGACGAGCGGACCGCGGCCCTGGCCGACAACCGCCGGGCGATCGAAGAGGCGGCCGCCCTCGGCACGGAGGTCCTGGTCCTGGTCTCAGGAGGCCTCCCGCCCGGCTCGAAGGACCTGCACGGCGCCCGGGAGCGCATCGCGGACGCGCTCGGCGAGCTGGGCCCGTACGCGGAGCAGCACGGCGTGCGGCTGGCCATCGAGCCCCTCCACCCGATGTACGCCTCCGACCGCTGTGTGGTCTCCACCCTCGCCCAGGCCCTCGACCTGGCCGAACGCTTCCCGGCCCACCAGGTCGGCGTCACGGTCGACACGTACCACATCTGGTGGGACGACCAGGCCCCCGCCCAGATCGCCCGGGCGGGCGCGGGCGGCCGCATCCACACCTTCCAACTCGCCGACTGGACGACCCCCCTCCCCGAGGGCGTCCTCAACGGCCGCGGCCAGATCGGCGACGGCGCGATCGACATGCGCGAGTGGCAGTCCTACGTGGAGGCGGCGGGCTACACGGGCCCCATCGAGGTGGAGCTCTTCAACGACGAGCTGTGGGCCCGGGACGGCAGAGAGGTGCTGGCGGAGACGGCGGCACGGTTCGTGGAGCACACGGCGTAGCACTCGGCGACGGCCGGAGAGGGGCGAGTGATCCTCTCCGGCGACTGTCGTATACGTACCGTATACTCGCTGCATGGCCGACGTGATGATCCGTGTACCCGCTGAAGTCCGTGACCAGCTTGCCGCCGTGGCCGAGTCGCGAGGCACCAGCCTGCGTGCCCTCATGCAGGACATAGCTGCTGAGACGCTGACTCCCGAGCAGATCAAGGAGCGGGCCGACCGCACACGTACGCTGCTCGCCGAGCGTTTCGGGCACTATGTGTCGGACGAGGAGTCCGCCGAGATGCGGCGCAAGATGCGGGAGGCCGCCGCTGCCCGCCGCGCGGTCCTGGCTGAGGCCGAGTCGTCCCGTTGAGCAAGACCGAGCACTACGTTCTCGACACCCCCACCCTGCTGGCGATGGGAGGTGACAAGCAGGTGTCCGGCCTCGTCCACGCCGCGGCCGCCAGCGGTGACATGCGCCTCTGGGTACCTGTCCTGTGCCTACTGGAGGCCGAGCGCCGACGCGCCGGAATCGTCGACCACGTGGGCGTGCTGGTGGATGTGCTGCATCTCGTCGAGGACGACTACGCCATGGCGGTGACCATCGCCCAACTGGGTCGCGAGGGCGTCGACTTCGGTGTGTCGGCCGCCGTGCACACCGCGCGACCGAACCAGACCCTCCCCACGGGTGGACTGATCGCCACCGTGGCACCGGAACCCTATGGAGGACTCGGGGTCGGGGTCATGGACCTGAACCGCTGAGGGACTGCCCGCCGACAACCGTAGGTTCGCTTCCCGTGTACGTCAGCCGGATCGCCGTGCGGAGGCGTCGTCCTGGTGCCCCATCCCACCCCCGCGGGAATGGAGCACCAAGACCGGCTCGTCGCCCGCCCGGTGCCGTCTGATCAGGATGCGGGGTGAGTCGTGGGGCTGTCGTTACCAGAGCGTCCCAGGCTGTTGTTGGCTCTGCGTCCACTGCGGAGCTCCTCCCGCCCCGAGTCCTCCCGCCCCGAGCCCTCCCACCCCGACCACTCGCGCACCCGGTACTCCATGGGCGAGAGTCCGTACGCGGTGCGGAAGGCGCGGGTGAAGTCGGAGGCGCGCAGGAGGCCCCAGCGGGCGGCGATCGCGCGTATCGGCGTGCCGCGCAGCGCGGGGTTGGCCAGGTCGCGGCGGGCGCCTTCCAGGCGTTGGGCGCGGATCCAGGCGGCGACCGTCTCGCCCTGCGCGTCCTCCTGGAAGAGCCGGTGCAGGTAGCTGAGGGAGATGTGGTGCGCGGCGGCGATCACCGGCGGCGTCAGTTCCGGGTCGTGCAGGTTCTCCCGGACGAACGCCCGGACGCGCGTGATCAGGGCCCGGTGCCGCGTCTCCGGGGGCAGGGCGGCCTCCGCCTCCAGCACCTGGGCGAACCAGGCCGCCAGCAGGTCGACCAGGACCACGCCCAGCCGCGGCGCGTCGGACGGCTGGAGGAACTCCGACTGCTGGTCCAGGCCGGCCAGGAAGCCCGTCAGCAGAGCGCCGGTGCCCTCCCGCCCCGACAGCCGTCGGCCCAGCAGCGGCCGGATCCGGTCGGGCGACAGGGGCAGCAACGCCTTGGGGAAGTCCACGCCCACCCCGGTGACCACATGGCGGTTCCCGTCGGACGGCGGATGCACCTCGTACGGCCGTGAGGTGTCGGTCAGCCACAGGTCGCGCGGGCCGTAGAAGTCGGTTCGCCCGACGTGGTCGAGCCCCAGCCCGCCGCCGAGCACCAGCGACAGGTGGTACATCTCGGGGTCGCACTGCCGTATCAGCCGGTCGTTGCGCACGAACCGCGCCGTCAGACACGACGTGGGCCACACCATCACCGGCCCCAGCTCCATCAGCCGCTGCTCGGCCCAGAAGTCGGCGGCGTACTCGCTGCTGATGTCGCTGGGCGCGATCGCCCGGTGGATCAGTTCCCGCCAGTAGTCGAACCTGTCCTCCACCGGCACGTCGTCAGTCCGGAACAGCGTCCCGATCACGGCGTCCTCCCTTTCCCCTGCTCTTCCCCCTGCTCTCCCCGTGGAAGAAATCTTGGAAGACTATGCAACCCTTCCCACCCGCAGTGTGTCGTACATGGCATCAGGGCTTCTGGAGGGGGATCCGGGGGGATCGCGGGGGTTCTGATGCGGAGGGGAAAAGCCGAGGGGGCCCGGTCGACGGACCGGACCCCCTCGAAGCCTTCCAGGACGCAGATCGGTCCATGAAACCTCAGAAGAAGACCCCGCACCTGAGCAGCACGTTCGCATACGGTCGTGCCTCGCCCGTGCGCACCACCAGCCGCGCCCCCGCCGTCAACCTCTTCAGCTCCTCGTGCGGGACGAACGCCAGCTCGGGGAAGCGCTCGCCCAGCAGAGCCGCGGCCGCCGGGTTCGCGTCGCGGATCTCCTCCGCCGCCGTCGCCCCCTCCACGACCAGCTCGGTGAGCAGCCCCTCCACGATCTCCGCGAAGGACGGCACCCCCGCCAGGAAGGCGAGGTCGACCACCCGAGGGCCGTCCGGGATCGGCATGCCGGCGTCGCACACCAGCACCCCGTCCCCGTGCCCCAACTCGGCCAGCGCACCGGCGAGATGACGGTTGAGTATTCCGGCCTTCTTCATAGCGAGGCCACCTCCTCCGCGGTCGGGAACGACTCCTGCGCGCCCCGCCGGGTCACGGCGACCGCCCCGACCCGCGCCGCGTACGCCGCCGCCTCGGCCAGGGACGCGCCCGTGCCCAGCTTCCACGCCAGCGCCGCCGTGAAGGAGTCGCCCGCGCCGGTCGTGTCCACGGCGTCCACCTTCACCGGCGCCACCCGCTCGACACCGCCGTCCGCGGACGCGACCAGCGCGCCCTGCGAACCCAGCGTCACGACCACCGACTTCGGGCCCCTCGAGAGCAGGATCCGCGCCCAGTCCTCGGGTTCCTCGCTCGCACAGGCGTCGCCGAGGATCACCTTCGCCTCGTGCTCGTTGACGATCAGCGGATCGCAGACGTCGAGCACCTCGGCCGGCAGCGGCAGCGGCGGGGAGGGGTTCAGCACGAACCGGCTGCCCGGCGCCAGGCTCCCCGCGACCGCCACGACCGTCTCCAGCGGGATCTCCAGCTGCGCCGACACCACCCGGGACGACTGGAACAGACAGGCGGCGGCGCGGACGTCCTCCGGGGTGAGTCGGCCGTTCGCCCCCGGTGACACCACGATGCTGTTGTCGCCCGACGGGTCCACGGTGATCAGCGCGACGCCCGTCGGCGCCCCGCCCACCAGCACGCCCACGGTGTCGACCCCGGCCGTCCGCTGCGAGTCGAGCAGCAGCCGGCCGTACGCGTCGTCGCCGATCCGGGCCAGCAGGGCCGTACGGGCCCCGAGCCGGGCGGCCGCCACGGCCTGGTTCGCGCCCTTGCCGCCGGGGTGGACCGCCAGGTCGGAACCGAGCACGGTCTCGCCGGCGGCCGGTCGCCGTTCGACGCCGATCACCAGGTCGGCGTTGGCCGATCCCACGACCAGGAGATCGTAGTCGTCCATGAAATGACTCCCTTGCTACGTGGCCGATACGTGACGTGGGGCGGGCGGCCCCTGTCAGGGTGACCGCCCGCCCGGTCTTCGATGTCAGCCGCTGAAACCGGCCACGTTCTCCTTCGTGACCACCTTCACCGGCACCTTCACCGTCTCCTCGACCTTCTTGCCCTGCAGCGCCTTCAGCGCGTTGTCCACAGCGATCTTGCCCAGCTGGGACGGCTGCTGCGCCACGGACGCGTACAGCGTCCCGTTCTCGACGGCCTTGAGACCGTCGGGGGTTCCGTCGAAGCCGACGACCTGGACGGACTTGCCGGCCTTGGAGCCCAGCGCCTTGACCGCGCCGAGCGCCATCTCGTCGTTGGCGGCGATGACGCCCTGGACGTCCGGGTGGGCCTGGAGCAGGTTCGACATCACGTCGAGTCCCTTGGTGCGGTCGAAGTCGGCCGGCTGCTGCGCCAGCACCTTGATGCCGGGGTAGGCCTTCAGCCCCTTGGCGAAGCCCGCCGCCCGCTCCCGGGCCGCGGAGGTGCCCGCCTGGCCCTGAAGGATCACGATCTTGCCGCTGCCGCCCAGCTTCTCGGCGACCGTCTTCGCCGCGAGCTCACCGCCCGCCACGTTGTCGGAGGCGACCAGCGCGTCCACCGTGGCCTTGTTGACGCCCCGGTCGACGGCGATGACCGGGATGCCCGCCTTGTCGGCGGCCTTCACCGAGTTGCTCGCCGCGTCCGAGTCCACCGGGTTGACGATGATCGAGTCGAAGCCGGAACCGGTGAAGTTCTGCAGCTGGTTGGCCTGCTGCGAGGCGTCGTTCTGCGCGTCGGTGACCGTCAGGTCCACGCCCAGCTTCTTCGCCTCGGCCTTCGCGCCCGACTGGATCTGCACGAAGAACGGGTTGTTGAGGGTGGACAGCGCCAGGCCGACCTTCGGGTTCGTGGCCGCCGAGTTCCCGCTGTGCAGGAAGGAGGTCGCGCCGACGATCGCCACGGTCACCACGGCCGCGAGCGTGTATGTCGCCGCCCGTTTGCCCTTGCCCCCGCCGGAGCCCGTCCCGGCCGGCGTCGGGGTCGTGCCCGTCTTGCGGCGCAGGGTGTCGAAGAGCACCGCCAGCGCGATGACGACACCGATGACGACCTGCTGCCAGAACGCGGACACGGAGAGCAGGTTCAGGCCGTTGCGCAGCACCGCCAGGATCAGCGCGCCGATCAGGGTGCCCGAGGCCTTGCCCGTACCGCCCGCGAGGGAGGCGCCGCCGATGACGACCGCGGCGATGGCGTCCAGCTCGTAGCCGTCGGCCGCCTGGGGCTGCGCGGAGGACAGCCGGGAGGCGAGCACGATGCCCGCCGCGGCGGCGAACACACCGGACAGCGCGTAGATGGCGAGCTTCTGCCGCCGCACCCGCAGACCCGACAGCCGGGCCGCTTCCTCGTTGCCGCCGATGGCGTACATCGAACGGCCGATGTACGTGCGGCCGAGCACGAACGCGGCGATCCCGCCCATCACGATCATGACCAGCACGGGCACCGGCAGCCAGCCGCCGAGCGTGTCACCGAGGTGCGAGATCGAGTCGGGGAACGCGATCGGAGAGCCCCCGGAGATCACCAGCGACAGACCGCGCGCCACCGACAGCATCGCGAGCGTCGCGATGAACGGAGGCAGCTTGCCGTACGCGATGAGGAAACCGTTGACGAGACCGGCCGCGATACCCGTGGCCACGGCGAGCAGGACGGCTATGACGACCGGAACGCCCTGTTGCGTGGCGCTCCACGCCAGCACAGTGGCCGACAGCGCGGCGACCGAGCCGACCGACAGGTCGATGCCCGCCGAGACGATCACGAAGGTCACGCCGAAGGCGAGGATGGCGGTCACGGCCGCCTGGACACCCACGTTGAGCAGGTTGTCCGTGGTCAGGAAGTCGCCCGACAGCGCCGACATGGCGATGACGAGGACGATCAGCGCGGTGAGCGCGCCGTTGTCGAGGAGCAGACGGCGGACCGCCGAGGCGCCCCCGGCGCCCGATGTGCTCTTGGTGCTCTTGAGCGTGTCAGCGGCCACGGCCAGCCTCCGCTTCAGTCGTAGTGGTACTGGGGGTACTAGGGGTATGGGGGGTGGGCGTGCTGACGGCGAGTGCCATCACGGCGTCCTGGGTGGCTTCCTCGGCGGCGAGCTGGCCCGCGATCCGGCCCTGGGCCATCACCAGCACCCGGTCGCTCATGCCGAGCACCTCGGGCAGATCGCTGGAGATC
The DNA here is from genome assembly GCF_040655955.1 of Streptomyces sp. NPDC050263. Lineage (NCBI taxonomy): Bacteria > Bacillati > Actinomycetota > Actinomycetes > Kitasatosporales > Streptomycetaceae > Streptomyces > Streptomyces sp. NPDC050263. The sequence continues at coordinate 13,354 of NZ_JBFAKW010000083.1, forward strand.
ATGAGCACGGCGGCGCCGGCGGCCGTCAGCTCGTTGATGAGCTGATAGATCTCGACCTTCGCGCCGACGTCGATCCCGCGCGTCGGCTCGTCGAGGATCAGCACCTTGGTGTCGGCCAGCAGCCACTTGCCGATGACGACCTTCTGCTGGTTGCCGCCGGAAAGGGTGCGCACATGCTGGCCGAGGCCGGCCATCCGCACGCCGAGCTGCTCGGCGATCCGGGCCGCCGCCTCGTGCTGGCCCTTCAGGTCCACCAGCCCGCCACGGGTCGCGGAGCGCATGGTCACGAGCCCGAGGTTCTCCTCGACCGTCTGGTCGAGCACCAGTCCCTGACCCTTGCGGTCCTCGGGCACCAGCCCGATCCCGGCCGCCATCGCCGCGACCACGTCGTGCCGGGCGAGCTTCGCACCCGCGACCCGCACCGCTCCCCGGTCGTAGGGGTCCGCCCCGAAGACGGCCCGTACGACCTCGGTACGACCCGCGCCGACGAGCCCGGCGATGCCGACGACCTCACCGGCGTGCACCTCGAAGCTGATGTCGCGGAAGACGCCGTCCTTCGTGAGCCCTTCGACCGACAGCAGGGCCGCGCCCGCCTCGGCGCTCTCCTCGGCACGCACCCTGGGGTACTGCTGCTCGATGGAGCGGCCCACCATGAGCCGGACCAGCTCGTCCTCGGGCGTGGAGGCGGGCACCTGGCCGACGGACCGGCCGTCCCGGATGACCGTGACCCGGTCGCCGAGGGCGGCGATCTCCTCCAGGTGGTGCGTGATGAACACGATGCCCACGCCGTCCTCGCGCAGTTTGCGCACGATGGCGAAGAGCTTCTCGACCTCCTCGGAGGTGAGCACGGCGGTCGGCTCGTCCATGATCAGCACGCGCGCGTTCAGGCTGAGCGCCTTGGCGATCTCGACCATCTGCAGCCGCGCGATGCCGAGTTCACGCACGAGCGCGCGGGGCGAGACGGCCACGCCCACCCGCTCCAGCAGGACGGCCGCGTCGGCCTCCATCCGCTTGCGGTCGATCATCCCGTAGCGGCGCGGCTGCCGCCCCAGGAAGATGTTCTCGGCGACCGTCAGATCGGGGACGAGGTTGAACTCCTGGTAGATGGTGGCGATCCCGAGGCGTTCGGAGTCCTGCGCGCCATGGATGCGCACCTCCTCGCCGCCGGCCAGGATCCGCCCGGCGTCGGGCCGGTAGGCGCCGGAGAGCATCTTGATGAGGGTGCTCTTGCCCGCGCCGTTCTCACCGAGAAGCACATGCACCTCGCCCCGACGCAGGTCGAAGTCGACGCTGTCGAGCGCGACCACACCGGGAAAGGTCTTGCGTATGCCTTCGATGCGCAACAGTTCGTCCGCGTTGCTCACGTCTGGCTCCTGTTCATTACTGGGGACTGCGCAGAACGTGCCTGCGCAGACGGCTCCGGGGGAGGGGATGACGTCAAGGACGTCGGCGGCTCGCCGAGAGCCGGTTCGCCGCAGGAGCGGCGTACGACCAGGCGGGCGGGCAGGGTGACGGACTGCGGGGGGCGTCCCTCGATGCGGTCGACGAGCGCCCGCACGGCGGCCCGCCCCAGCTCGCCCGTCGGCTGGGCGATCGCCGTGACCGGCGGATCGGTGTGCACGAACCAGGGGATGTCGTCGAACGCGGCCAGCGCCAGGTCGTGCGGAACGCGCAACCCACGCGCGCGCGCGGCGTCGAGCGCGCCCAGTGCCATCAGGTTGTCGGCCGCGAACACGACCTCGGGCGGCTCGGGCAGGTCGAGGAAGCCCTCGGTGACCCGCCGTCCGCTCGCGGCCTGGAAGTCGCCCTGGCCTATGTAGGCGTCCGGGAGGGGAAGCCCGTACTCGGCCATGGCATCCCGGAAGGCCTCCACGCGCTCGCTGCCGGTGGTGGTGGCCGCCGGGCCCGCGATGATGGCGAGCCGCCGGTGCCCGAGCGCGTACAGATGCGCGACGAGCTCCCGTACGGCGGCCCGTCCGTCGGCCCGGACCACGGGCACGTCCACGCCCGGGATCCACCGGTCGACGAACACCATGGCCGTCCCCGCGCGCGCGGCGTCCAGGATCAGCGGCGAGCCGCCGTCGGTGGGGGAGACGAGGAGTCCGTCGATCCGGCGGTCCAACAGGGTCCGTACGTGGTGGTCCTGGAGTTCGGGCCGTTCGTCGGCGTTGCCGATGATCACGCTGTAGCCGAGCGCCCGGGCCGCCTCTTCGACGGAGCGGGCCAGCTCGGTGAAGTAAGGATTCATCACGTCGCTGATGACCAGGCCGAGGGTGCGGGTCTGGTCGGTGCGCAGTGATCGTGCGACGGCGTTCGGGCGGTAACCCAGCGCCTCGACGGCGGCCAGCACGCGCGTGCGTGCGTCGTCGCTGACCGACGGATGGTGATTGAGGACGCGCGACACCGTGGCGACGGATACTCCCGCCTCGGCAGCGACATCCTTGATGCTCGCCATCGCAGGACCACCTCCTTGTGGGTGCGCATGGAATCGATTACATCTCCCTGCGCAGTCGATTGGAATCGATTACATGCGAGAAAGCAAGGCTTCGGCCGCATCCCGAGGCCCGATTGTGATGAATGGGACACGGATCCTCCGGGCTGCCCGCCGGCGCACGGGCGGGCGGGCCTGTCCCGGCCGGGCCTGTCAGTGCCGGCCAGGCCTGTCAGTGCCGGGCGGTACCGTCTGACCATGACCGATCAGGCGGGGGCCGCCCAGGCGGGAGAACGGCGACTGGCCGCGCTCGAAGGCGTGCTCGAGCGCATCACGTACGCCAACGAGGAGAACGGCTACACGGTCGCCCGGGTCGACACCGGCAGAGGCGCCGGCGACCTCCTCACGGTGGTCGGCGCGCTGCTTGGCGCCCAGGTCGGCGAGTCGCTGCGCATGGAGGGCCGCTGGGGCTCCCATCCCCAGTACGGCAAGCAGTTCACCGTCGAGAACTACACGACCGTCCTGCCCGCCACCGTCCAGGGCATCCGCCGCTACCTGGGATCCGGCCTGGTCAAAGGCATCGGCCCGGTCTTCGCCGACCGCATCACCCAGCACTTCGGCATGGACACCCTGCAGATCATCGAGGAGGAGCCGAAGCGGCTCATCGAGGTCCCCGGGCTCGGTCCGAAGCGCACGAAGAAGATCGCCGACGCCTGGGAGGAGCAGAAGGCGATCAAGGAGGTAATGCTCTTCCTCCAGACCGTCGAGGTGTCCACGTCCATCGCGGTCCGCATCTACAAGAAGTACGGCGACGCCTCGATCTCCGTCGTCAAGAACCAGCCCTACCGGCTCGCGGCCGACGTCTGGGGCATCGGTTTCCTCACCGCCGACAAGATCGCCCAGTCCGTCGGCATCCCGCACGACAGCCCGGAGCGCGTCAAGGCGGGCTTGCAGTACGCGCTGTCCCAGGCCACCGACCAGGGCCACTGCTACCTCCCCGAGGAGCGGCTGATCGCCGACGCGGTCAAGCTCCTCCAGGTCGACACCGGCCTTGTCATCGAGTGCCTCGCCGAACTCGCGGCGCCCGGCGAGGACGGCGAGGAACCGGGCGTCGTCCGTGAGAAGGTCCCGGGCCCCGAAGGCGGCCCGGAACCCGTCACCGCCGTCTACCTGGTCCCCTTCCACCGCGCCGAACTCGCCCTCGCCGCCCAGGTGTCGCGGCTGTTGCGCACCGAGGAGGACCGGATGCCGGCCTTCCGCGACGTGGCCTGGGACAAAGCGCTGGCCTGGCTGAAGGGCCGTACGAAGGCCGAGCTCGCGCCCGAGCAGGAGGCGGCCGTCAAACTCGCGCTGACCGAGAAGGTCGCCGTACTGACCGGCGGCCCCGGCTGCGGCAAGTCGTTCACCGTCCGCTCGATCGTGGAGCTGGCCCGCGCCCGGAAGGCCAAGGTCGTGCTGGCCGCCCCCACGGGCCGCGCCGCCAAGCGCCTCGCCGAACTCACCGGCGCCGAGGCCTCCACCGTCCACCGCCTGCTGGAGCTCAGGCCCGGCGGCGACGCGGCCTACGACCGCGACCGCCCGCTGGACGCCGATCTGGTCGTGGTCGACGAGGCGTCGATGCTGGATCTGCTCCTTGCCAACAAGCTGGTCAAGGCCGTGCCTCCGGGCGCCCACCTGCTCTTCGTCGGGGATGTGGACCAACTCCCCAGCGTCGGCGCGGGCGAGGTGCTGCGCGATCTGCTCGCCGCCGACAGTCCCGTCCCGGCCGTGCGCCTCACGCGCGTGTTCCGCCAGGCCCAGCAGTCCGGCGTGGTGACCAACGCCCACCGGATCAACGCCGGACAGCACCCGCTCACCGACGGCATGAAGGATTTCTTCCTCTTCGTCGAGGACGACACCGAGGAGGCCGGCCGGCTCACGGTGGACGTGGCGGCCCGCCGGATCCCCGCCAAGTTCGGCCTCGACCCGCGCCGGGACGTCCAGGTGCTCGCGCCCATGCACCGCGGGCCCGCCGGGGCCGGCGCGCTCAACGGGCTGCTCCAGCAGGCCGTCACCCCGGGCCGCCCCGACGTCCCCGAGAAGCGGTTCGGCGGCCGGGTCTTCCGCGTCGGCGACAAGGTCACGCAGATCCGCAACAATTACGACAAGGGGAAGAACGGTGTCTTCAACGGCACCGTGGGCGTCGTGACCTCGCTCGATCCGGTCGACCAGCGCCTCACGGTGCTGACCGACGAGGACGAGGAGGTTCCGTACGAGTTCGACGAACTGGACGAACTGGCGCACGCGTACGCGGTGACCATCCACCGTTCACAGGGAAGTGAATATCCCGCCGTGGTGATCCCCGTCACCACGGGAGCATGGATGATGTTGCAGCGCAACCTTTTGTATACGGCCGTCACCCGCGCGAAGAAGCTGGTCGTCCTCGTCGGCTCCCGCAAGGCGATCGGCCAGGCAGTGCGCACGGTGTCGGCGGGCCGGCGCTGCACGGCCCTGGACTTCCGGCTCGCGGGTCATCGTAATAAATGATCGATCAAATGAGTCACAAAGGTCACAGGGCACTTCCCCAACCGTGACCAAGGCGGCAGGATGAAGTAGTTGGCGGCACTGAGTGCCGCCAATAAGCCCAATGGGCGACCCCGAGTGCACTCTCCTGCGCCAAATGGGGGATGGTAGAGACAGTCAGGGCAACCTCGAAGAAGAGGCACAACGTCGGTGAGGGATGACGTGAGCGACAACTCTGTAGTACTGCGGTACGGCGACGGCGAGTACACCTACCCGGTGATCGACAGCACCGTCGGCGACAAGGGCTTCGACATCGGGAAGCTTCGCGCCCAGACCGGTCTGGTGACCCTGGACAGCGGCTACGGCAACACCGCCGCGTATAAATCCGCCGTCACGTACCTTGACGGCGAACAGGGCATCCTCCGGTACCGCGGCTACCCGATCGAGCAGCTGGCCGAGCGTTCGACCTTCCTCGAGGTCGCCTACCTGCTGATCAACGGTGAGCTGCCGAGCGTCGACGAGCTCAGCGTCTTCAAGAACGACATCACGCAGCACACCCTGCTGCACGAGGACGTCAAGAACTTCTACCGTGGCTTCCCGCGGGACGCCCACCCGATGGCCATGCTGTCGTCGGTGGTCTCCGCGCTGTCCACGTTCTACCAGGACAGCCACAACCCGTTCGACGAGAAGCAGCGCAACCTCTCCACGATCCGGCTGCTCGCCAAGCTCCCGACGATCGCGGCGTACGCCTACAAGAAGTCGATCGGTCACCCGTTCGTCTACCCGCGCAACGACCTGGGTTACGTCGAGAACTTCCTCCGGATGACCTTCTCGGTCCCCGCCCAGGAGTACGACCTCGACCCGGTCGTCGTCTCCGCGCTCGACAAGCTGCTCATCCTGCACGCGGACCACGAGCAGAACTGTTCGACGTCCACGGTCCGTCTGGTCGGCTCGTCCCAGGCGAACATGTTCGCGTCGATCTCGGCCGGCATCAACGCGCTGTGGGGCCCGCTGCACGGCGGCGCCAACCAGTCCGTCCTGGAGATGCTCGAGGGCATCCAGGCGGGCGGCGGCGATGTCGACTCCTTCATCCGCAAGGTGAAGAACAAGGAGGACGGCGTCCGCCTGATGGGCTTCGGCCACCGGGTGTACAAGTCCTTCGACCCGCGCGCGAAGATCATCAAGGCGGCGGCGCACGACGTCCTCTCGGCCCTCGGCAAGTCCGACGAGCTGCTGGACATCGCGCTGAAGCTCGAGGAGCACGCGCTCTCCGACGACTACTTCGTCTCGCGCAACCTCTACCCCAACGTCGACTTCTACACCGGCCTGATCTACCGGGCCATGGGCTTCCCGACCGAGATGTTCACGGTCCTCTTCGCCCTCGGCCGCCTCCCGGGCTGGATCGCCCAGTGGCACGAAATGATCAAGGAGCCCGGCTCCCGCATCGGCCGCCCGCGCCAGATCTACACGGGCGTCGTGGAGCGCGACTTCGTTCCGGTCGAGCAGCGCTGACGCCTCCGGCGGGGGGCCGGCTGGTTCCCCGCCGTTCGTTGTCGGCTGCGTTTTCGGCGGCGGGTGCGTGGGGCTGGTCGCGCGGTTCTCCGCGCCCCTCGGGCAGTTCGACCGGTCCCACTCAAAGGTCCCTGCTCACGCCGCCTGCGCGTAGGCATACGGAAGGCGCCCCGGCGGCGGTCCCCCCACGGGCCGACGACCAGGGCGCCTTCCCATGTCCCGGTGCGGATTCCCCCCACGGGATCCGGCCGGGCGTTGTGAGGACAGCGCCTGAATTCGCTGTTTTGTAACCATGTGCGGTTGTTGTGCCTGCGGTTGAGCAGAACGAGCAGAACTCGTCGTACTACCACCTGTGTGCGATCTGCCGGGACAGCGCACGCTGGGAGGGCCGCTCAAAGCTTCCCGGTGTACGTGCCCCGGCAACGCATCTCTGAGGAAGTCCCCCAAGACATCCCCAGACGTCAGGTCACGCCCCCCAAGACGCTTCCTGACATCGTCAACTTAGACCGTCGAGCCCCTTCGATGGTTACGTTCACATCACTGTGATCTGAGTCTCTTGCATATGTCCGTTAGATGCGCAAGAGACCAGATACGGCGATCGAGGCCCAAGCGTAAGGATGATGCGCGAGCCTTGTGAAGAGCTTATGTGAGGCGCGCCCGGGACTCCAGGGGGTATGACTTTTCCGGACGGTCACTTGAAGGAGCGAAGGCGCAAGCTGTTCGTCACGACGAAGACCGACGAGAACGCCATCGTCGCCCCCGCGATCATCGGGTTCAGCAGCCCGGCCGCGGCCAGCGGCAGCGCGGCCACGTTGTAGCCGAAGGCCCACACCAGGTTGCCCTTGATCGTGGTCAGCGTCCGCCGGGACAGCCGGATGGCGTCCGCGGCCGCCCGCAGATCCCCGCGCACCAGCGTCAGATCGCTCGCCTCGATCGCCGCGTCCGTGCCGGTCCCCATGGCCAGCCCGAGGTCGGCCGTCGCGAGCGCGGCCGCGTCGTTGACGCCGTCCCCGACCATGGCGACGACCCGCCCCTCGCCCTGCAGCCGCCGCACGACCTCGACCTTGTCCTCGGGCAGCACCTCGGCGATGACGCGGTCGATCCCGACGGCCTCGGCGACGGCTTTCGCGACCGCCTCGTTGTCCCCGGTCAGCAGCACCGGCGTGAGCCCCAGCGCGCGTAGTTCCCGCACCGCCTCGGCGCTGGTCTCCTTGACCGCGTCGGCGACCGCCAGCACCCCGCGCGCCACTCCGTCCCACCCGACGACGACGGCCGTACGACCGCCCCGCTCGGCCTCGTCCTTGGCGCGCGCCAACTTCTCCGGGACGGCCTCGAAAAGGCGTCCCACAGCCACCTCGCGGCCCTCCACGAGCCCGCGCACGCCCCGCCCCGGCACGTTCTCGAACCGCTCGGCCGCCGGCAGCTCCCCGACCCGTTCCCCGGCGCCCGCCGCCACCGCCCGGGCGACCGGATGCTCGGAGGCGTGCTCCAGGGCGCCGGCCAGCCGCAGCAGCTCCCGCTCGTCGGTGCCGTCCGCGACGTGCACGTCCTGGAGGGTCATCCGGCCGGTGGTGACGGTCCCGGTCTTGTCGAGTACGACGGTGTCGACGCGGCGCGTGGACTCCAGGACCTCGGGACCCTTGATGAGGATGCCGAGCTGGGCGCCGCGCCCGGTGCCGACCATGAGCGCCGTGGGCGTGGCGAGCCCGAGCGCGCACGGGCAGGCGATGATCAGGACCGCGACGGCCGCCGTGAACGCGGCGGCCGTGTCGCCCGTCGCGCCGAGCCAGCCGCCGAAGGTGGCGACCGCGAGCAGCAGTACCACCGGCACGAAGATCCCGGAGATCCGGTCGGCGAGCCGCTGCACCTCGGCCTTGCCGGTCTGCGCGTCCTCGACCAGCTTGGCCATGCGCGCGAGCTGGGTGTCCGCGCCGATCCGGGTGGCCTCGACGACCACCCGCCCGCCGGCGTTCACGGCGGCCCCGGTGACCGCGTCGCCCGGCCCGACGTCCACCGGCACGGACTCACCGGTCAGCATCGACGCGTCCACGGCGGACGCGCCCTCCACGACCGTCCCGTCGGTGGCGACCTTCTCGCCGGGCCGCACGACGAACCGGTCTCCGATCGCCAGCCGGTCGACGGGGATCCGCACCTCGCGGCCGTCCCGAAGGACGGTGACGTCCTTCGCGCCGAGCTCCATCAGCGCCCGCAGGGCCGCCCCCGCGCGCCGCTTGGAGCGGGCCTCCAGGTAGCGGCCCAGCAGGATGAGGGCGGTGACGCCCGCCGCGACCTCCAGATAGATCGCCGAGGCGCCGTCCGTGCGCGAGACGGTGAGTTCGAAGGGGTGCCGCATGCCGGGCATGCCCGCGTCACCGAAGAACAGCGCCCACAGCGACCAGCCGAGCGCGGCCAGCGTGCCGACGGAGACCAGCGTGTCCATGGTGGCCGCGCCGTGCCGCAGGTTCGTCCACGCGGCCTTGTGCAGCGGCCCGCCGCCCCAGACGACCGCCGGAGCGGCGAGCGTCAGCGAGAGCCACTGCCAGTTGTCGAACTGCAGGGACGGAACCATCGCCAGCAGCACGACGGGCGCGGCGAGCAGCACGGAGACGATGAGCCGGTGGCGCAGGCCCGCCAGTTCGGGATCGGGATCTTGGGGGTCGGCGTCCTGGACCGGCGGCTGCGGCACGGGTTCCTCGGCCGTGTACCCGGTCTTCACCACGGCCGCGATCAGGTCGGCGACCTCGGTGCCGGCCGGATAGCTGACCTTCGCCTTCTCGGTCGCGTAGTTGACCGTCGCGGTGACGCCGTCCATGCGGTTGAGCTTCTTCTCGACGCGGGCCGCGCAGGAGGCGCAGGTCATCCCGCCGATGAGCAGTTCGACCTCGGAGGTCGGGAACGCTGTCGGGGTGTCCGCGGTGGCGGTGCTGGTCATGTCCGTGCTCCAGGAAGCGGGCCGGACCGCACGGAACCAGTATCAGCTGGTCGGTACGGCCCGGTGGGTGGAGGAGGGGGTGGTGGGCAACGGGTGCCTCAGGCCTGGCCGGCCAGCTCGAATCCCGCCTCGTCGACGGCGGCGCGTACGGCCGCCTCGTCGAGCGCGGCGGTGGAGGCGACCGTGACCTCGCCGGTCGAGGCGACGGCCTTCACCGAGGTGACACCGGGGAGCTCCGAGAGCTCGCCGGAGACGGCTCCCTCGCAGTGGCCGCAGCTCATGCCGCTCACCTTGTAGACGGTGGTGACGGAGCCCGGGGTGTCGATCTGAGCGGTCATGTCGTTCTCCTCGTAGCGGCAGGTGGGGCTGACGGGGCCGCGAGGGGCCTCCCGTTGCTCCACACTATACCCCTAGGGGGTATTTCTCCAAGAAGGGTCCCGCCGCGTCGCCGAGCGCACCCAGGCCACCCCGAGCAGTGCCACGAGGGCCGTCCCGCCGATCGAGAAGAAGGCGAACAGATGATCCTGCTCGGCCGTCGGCCGCGGGAGGTACCCCTCGGCGAACAGCCCGCCGTGCGGGCCGTCCACGGTCAGCCGCGCCACCAGCCAGATCGCGATGCCGTGCGTCGAGTCCCACAAGGCGTGCAGCAACGAGACGCCGAGAAACGTTCCGGCGACGGGCGCGGCGAACCGGAAACGCCCGTCCGGGCGGCGGCACGCCAGCAGCGCGCCCCCCGCGATCGCCGTCCACAGGCCGTGCCCGAAGGGGGCGAGCAGCCCGTGCGGCAGCTCCGTCTCCAGCAGCGCACGCAGATCGACGCCCTCCGTCGAGACCGCCGCGTTGAACGCGTACCCGCCGCGTTGAACGCGTACCCGCCGCGTTGAACGCGTACCCGCCGCGTTGAACGCGTACCCGGCGCTCTGCAGAGCCGCGAGCCGAGCTGATCGCCCTGCCGATCACCCTGATCCTGCTGGTGACGGTCTTCGGCAGCGCCGTCGCCGCCCTGCTGCCGCTCGGCGTCGGCATCGTCGCGATCCTCGGCACCAACGCGGTCCTCAGCGGCCTCACGCGGTTCACCGACGTCTCCGTCTTCGCGATCAACCTCACCACGGCGCTCGGCCTCGGCCTGGCCGTCGACTACGCCCTGTTCATCGTCCGGCGCTTCCGCGAGGAACTCGGCGCCGCGGGGACCGGCGCGACCAGCCACGATGTACCCGCAGACAACGACGGCGACAGGAGCCCGGATGCTAGCGGTGATCTTCGAGAAGTTCAGTCGACCCGCTGAGGTACGCGAGGTCCCCGACCCCCGACCGGCCCCGCACGGAGTCATCGTCCGGGTGGAAGCCACCGGCCTCTGCCGAAGCGACTGGCACGGCTGGCAGGGCCACGACCCGGACATCACACTCCCGCACGTTCCGGGCCACGAACTGGCCGGGGTGATCGAGGAGGTCGGCGCCGGAGTGAAGAACTGGCGTCCCGGCGCCAGAGTCACCGTCCCCTTCGTGTGCGGCTGCGGCAACTGCCCCTCCTGCACGGCCGGCCACCACCAGGTGTGCGAACGCCAGACCCAGCCCGGCTTCACGCACTGGGGCTCCTTCGCCCAGTACGTGGCCCTGGACCACGCCGACGTGAACCTGGTCGCGATCCCCGAGGACCTGTCGTACGCCACCGCCGCCTCCCTCGGCTGCCGGTTCGCCACGGCGTTCCGGGCGGTCGTGCAGCAGGGCCGGGTCGCCGCGGGGGAGTGGGTGGCGGTGCACGGCTGCGGAGGCGTGGGCCTCTCGGCGGTGATGATCGCGGCGGCCTCGGGAGCGCGGGTGGTCGCCGTGGACGTCTCGCCGAAGGCCCTGGAGCTGGCGCGGAAGTTCGGCGCGGCGCAGTGCGTGGACGGGACGGACGTGCCGGACACCGCGGAGGCGGTCCGTGAGCTGACCGGGGGCGGCGCGCACCTCTCCCTCGACGCCCTCGGTTCCCCCGCCACCTGCGCCGCCTCGGTGAACGGCCTGCGCCGCCGCGGCCGGCACATCCAGGTCGGCCTGCTCCCCTCGGCGGACGGCGCCACGCCCGTCCCGATGGCCCGCGCCATCGCCCTGGAGCTGGAGATCCTGGGCAGCCACGGCATGGCCGCCCACGCCTACCCGCAGCTGCTGGAGCTGGTCCGGGCGGGGGTGCTGCGCCCCGACCTGCTGGTCACGTCGACGATCACACTGGACGCCGTCCCGGACGCACTGGCGGCGCTGGGCACGACGCCGGGCGCGGGAGCGACGGTGATCGAGCCGTGGGCCTGAGACCCGACCGCGGCCTTCAAGGGCGGTGCTCCTTTCCCGCGCACAGCACTGTGCCCCACGCGACGGTGGGGCACAGCCGGCTCGTTCTTCGCCGCGGGTCAGTCCAGCCTGCGCCCCCGATTGCCCGGTCGGGCGGCGACCCAGATGCGGACGGTCTCGGGGTACCAGAAGGGCTTGCCGCCCTCGACGTGGTCGGGCGGGGGCAGCAGTCCGTGCTTGCGGTAGGACCGTACGGTGTCCGGCTGCACCCTGATGTGCGCCGCGATCTCCTTGTAGGACCAGAGCCTTCGGTCGGTCATGAGCTGCACCTCCTGCGCGCGCGGGGGCGGCGGCCGGGAGGCCGCCCGGGGGAGCCCGGCGCTGCGTTGGCGATCACCAAGCCTGTGCCCGGTGAACGACGCTCGGTGACCGTCGGGAGGCGGCTGTTGACCGCGTGTGACGCAAGGCCCGCGTACACGCGACATGTGTGACAAGAAGGGGGTGTTTGTGACAGACGTGACGCATAGGCGTGCGCGGGGCCCGCGGGAGGGGCGCGTCGACAAACGCCCCGGGAATGCCCCAACGGACACCCCAGGCACGCCCCGGGCAGTCGGTGAAGGTCGTCGGAGAAGGCCGTCGACAGGAGGCGGGCCGGACCCGCTGCGACAGGCCCGACCCGACTCCGTTCCCCGCCATCCCCCCGGAACAACCGGATCAACTGGCGGGACCCAGCCTGTATTCAGCCGACGCGCCAGGTCTTGGAAAAATGCGCACCCGGTACGGACCAATCGTTCGGCCGCACCGGCAGGACCAGGCTCGTCGCCTCCCCGCTCAGCCGGTCCGCCGCCGGGGACACCGCCACCGGACCCTGTCTGGCCTGCGCGAACTCCCTCGGCGTATACCCCGTCATCGCCTTGAACTCGCCGCTGAGATGCGCCTGGTCGTAGAAGCCGCAGAGCGCCGCGGTCTCGGCCGCGCTCTGTCCGTCCGCCAGCAGCCGACGGGCCCGTTGCAGCCGCAGCACCCGGGCCGCCGCCTTGGGGCCGAGCCCGATCTGCTCCCGGAAACGATTCTCCAGGTGCCGAACGCTCCAGCCGACCTCCTCGGCCAGCCGGGGCACCGGTATCGAGCCGCCCGTCCGCACCAGCAGGGCCCAGGCCCGGGCCACCCGCTCCGAACTCGGCGTGCCGGCCGCCCACCACCGGGCGAACACCTCGTCGAGCAGCCCGAACCGTTCCTCCCAGCCGGGCAACGCGGCCAGCGCGGCGGCGAGTTCCCCGACGGAGGTGGCCAGCGCGTGCGGCAGCTCGTCGGGGTCGACGGTGCGGTTGACCAGCTCGTGCTGAGGCGTGCCGAAGAGCGTGAACGCGGCCCAGGGCGTGAGCAGCACCTCGATGCCCGACATCCGCCCGCCGTGCTCGCCGACGGCCGGCATGGTCGTCGGCGCGCAGTACACGGACACGAGGGTGTCGGGACTTCGGCCTGTCCGTGAGATGCGGACAGGCTGGTCGAACCCCAACAGCAGGGTGGCGGCGCCGATGGGAGTCTCCAGTCGCCGCCGGGGCCGGTCGAGCGCCAGCCGAATCCCGCGATAACTCATCACACCTGGCCGCAGCCGGGGGTGCGGCGAGCCCATGGCGAACTCCCAGGACCCGCCTGGTCCTTGTCCCGACCGAGTGTGCACGGTGCTGGCAGCCATGGGTGCCCATGGTGCTACGGCAGGGCGACGTCCTGAAAGGGGCGCGGGGAACTGCGCGACCATCCCCCACGCCCCGCAGACGACGAACTACGTCCCGCAGGCAACGAACTACGTCCCGCAGACGACGAACTACGTCCCGCAGGCAACGAACTACGCCCCACAGGCGACGAACTACGCCCCGCAGGACCGCAGAAACGCCCTGGTCCGCTGAGCGATCGGCAACGGAGTGTCCGGCTCGCACGGATACATGTCCTGCTCGACGATCGCGAAGAGATCGACGTCGAGCTTGCCGGCCGCCGCCAGGACGGGACCCAGCTCCGGCACGCCCCGAGGCGGCTCACACATCACACCCTGCGCGACCGCAGGACCGAACGGCGTGCCCTTCGACTTCACGTCCGCCAGAATCGCCGGGTCGACCTGCTTGAGGTGCAGGTACCCGATCCGCGACCCGTACGTCTCGATCAGCTTGACGCTGTCGCCGCCGCAGTACGCGTAGTGCCCGGTGTCCAGGCACAGCGAGACCAGGTCGGAGTCGGTGCCGTCCAGGAACCGGACGACGTTCTCCTCGCTGTCGATGTGGGTGTCGGCATGCGGGTGGACGACGATCTGCAACCCGTACCGCTCCCGCACCTCCCGCCCCAGCCGCTCCGTCAGCGAAGTGAGATTGCGCCACTGCTCGGGCGTCAGCGTGTCGGACTCCAGCACCTCGCCGGTCTTGTCGTCCCGCCAGAAGGACGGGATGACGACGAGATGCTTCGCGCCCATCGCCTGCGCGAGCACCGCGTTGTCCGCGACGTGCGCCCAGGTCTTCTCCCACACGGCCTCGCCGTGGTGCAGGCCGGTGAAGACCGTGCCCGCCGAGACCTTCAGGCCGCGCCTGGTCGTCTCCTCGGTGAGGACTGCGGGATCGGTCGGCAGGTACCCGTAGGGGCCGAGCTCGATCCACTCGTAGCCGGACTGCGCGACCTCGTCGAGGAAGCGCTGCCAGGTGACCTGGGCGGGATCGTCCGGGAACCAGACGCCCCAGCTGTCGGGGGCCGATCCGATCCGGATGCGGGAAAGTGAGGACTCAGGTGACAACGACGTCATGGACGTCAGCGTGCGGTCTCCCCGAAGGGGGTGTCAAGGGCTGGTCCGAATGTCTGGACAAAACATTGACAGGGCCCGCCGCGCGGGGCTACAAAGCCGTGAGAGCCGACACCGGGCGTGGACGAGGGACGTGTGCCGGGGCGAGCCGAATGCGAAGGGAACTCGATGGCGTACGACCTGATCACCATGGGGCGGATCGGAGTGGACCTCTATCCGCTGCAGACGGGTGTGCCACTCCCGCAGGTCACGTCCTTCGGGAAGTTCCTGGGAGGATCGGCGACCAACGTCGCCGTCGCCGCCGCCCGGCTCGGCCGGGAGACCGCGGTGATCTCCCGCACCGGCGACGACCCCTTCGGCGTCTATCTGCACGAGGCCCTGCGCGGCTTCGGCGTGGACGACCGCTGGGTCACCGCCGTGCCCGGGCTGCCGACGCCCGTCACCTTCTGCGAGGTCTTCCCGCCGGACGACTTCCCGCTGTACTTCTACCGGCAGCCCAAGGCCCCGGACCTGGAGATCGACGCCCATGAGCTCGACCTCGGCGCCGTCCGCGAGGCCCGCGTCTTCTGGGTCACCGGCACCGGCCTGAGCGAGGAGCCAAGCCGTACCGCGACCCTCGCCGCGCTCGGCCACCGGGCCAGGGCCGGCACCACGGTCTTCGACCTGGACTGGCGCCCGATGTTCTGGTCGGACCCGGAATCGGCCCGCCCCTTCTACACCGAGGCCCTCAAGCACACCACCGTCGCCGTCGGAAACCTCGACGAGGTGGAGGTCGCCACCGGAGTGCGCGAGCCGCAGGCCGCGGCGCAGGCGCTGCTGGACGCCGGCGTCGAACTCGCGGTCGTCAAGCAGGGCCCCAAGGGCGTCCTCGCCGTCAACAGCAAGGGCGAGTCCGCCGAGGTCCCGCCGCTGCCGGTGAACGTGCTCAACGGCCTCGGCGCCGGTGACGCCTTCGGCGGCTCCCTCTGCCACGGCCTGCTCGCGGGCTGGGACCTGGAGAAGATCATGCGTCACGCCAACGCGGCCGGGGCGATCGTCGCCTCCCGCCTGGAGTGCTCCTCCGCGATGCCGACCGCCGCCGAGGTCGAGGCCGCGATCGCCGCCGGAGCGGTGCTGTGATGGCGGGCCGCAAGCGCGGTGCCACCGACGAGACCGACGACACGGGCTGCCTCGGCATGACCACGCAGCCACGCAGCAGCGAGCCCGTGCCCCAGGCCCAGCCCGAGATCCCGACCGGGACCACGACCGTCGACGTCTGTGAACTCGTCCGGCTGCGCACGCAGTACCCCGAGGCGATCGCCGAGGCCGCCGCCCGCCGCCCGCGCAGGCCGCTGCTGAACGACTCCGGCCGACTGATGATCGTCGCGGCCGACCACCCGGCCCGTGGCGCGCTCGGCGTCGGCGGCGACCGGTTGGCCATGGCCAACCGCGCCGACCTGCTGGAGCGCCTCTGCCTGGCGCTCTCCCGCCCCGGCGTGGACGGCGTTCTCGCGACCGCCGACATCCTCGACGACCTGCTGCTGCTCGGCGCTCTCGACGGCAAGGTCGTCATGGGCTCGATGAACCGCGGCGGCCTCCAGGGCTCCGTCTTCGAGCTCGACGACCGCTTCACCGGCCACCGCGCCGAGGACATCGAGCGGCTGAACTTCGACGCGGGCAAGCTGCTGCTGCGCATCGACTACGACGACCCGGGCTCCCTCACCACCCTGGAGACCACGGCCCGCGCGATCGACGACATGGCCGCCCGCAGGCTCCCCCTCTTCGTCGAGCCGTTCATCAGCCGTCGCACCCCCGAGGGCAAGGTGCGCAACGACCTGTCCGCGGAGGCCGTGACCAGGTCGATCGCCATCGCCTCCGGGCTGGGCGGCACGTCCGCCTACACCTGGCTGAAGGTCCCGGTCACCGACAACCCCGACGACATGGCCGAGGTCATGGAGACGTCCACGCTTCCCGCCGTCCTGCTGGGCGGCGAGGTCGGCGACGACCAGGACGGCGCGTACGAGAAGTGGCGCGGGGCGCTGCAACTGCCCACCGTGCGGGGCCTGGTGGTCGGCCGTTCGCTGCTCTACCCGGCGGACGGGGATGTCGCCGCCGCCGTGGACACCGCCGTCGGACTGCTGTGAGGGCCGCATGACGAACAACAGCCTGTACGTTCCGCGCGGCGCCACCGCCGACGCGCACTACGTTCTCGACATCGACCCGAAGCGGGCCGGCTGGACCCACAGCAGTCTGCGGATCGTCGAGCTGGAGGCGGGTGGCACGCACACCTTCACCACCGGTGACAGTGAGTGGATCGTGCTTCCGCTCGAAGGCGGATGTACCGTACAAACAGACGGAAACGAGTTCCAACTCCTGGGCAGGGAAAGCGTGTTCGCGTCGGTCTCCGACTTCGCGTACGTTCCCCGAGACGCCCGGGTCCAGATCGCCTCCGGCGCGGGAGGCCGCTTCGCCCTGGCAGGAGCGAAGTGCGAGCGACAACTCCCCGCCCGCTACGGCCCCGCGCCGGAGGTCCCCGTCGAAGAGCGCGGCAGCGGCAACTGCGCCCGTCTGGTGCGCAACTTCGCCTCCGCCGACGCCTTCGACTGCGACAAGCTGATCGCCGTCGAGGTGATCACCCCCGGCGGCAACTGGTCCTCGTACCCGCCGCACAAGCACGACGAGCACCGGCCGGGCGAGGAGGCCGAGCTCGAGGAGATCTACTACTTCGAGATCGACGGCCCGAACGGCTTCGGCTATCAGCGGGTGTCCCCCTCGCGCGAGGGCGGCGCCGACGTCCTCGCCGAGGTCCGCTCCGGTGACGCCGTCCTCGTCCCGGACGGCTGGCACGGTCCGGCCATCGCCCAGCCGGGCCACGCCATGTACTACCTGAACGTCATGGCGGGACCGGGCCAGACCCGGGAGTGGCGGATCTGCTTCCACCCGGACCACGTAGAGAGCACAGGGGGTTACCGATGACGTCGACCTCGACGACCACCAGGCTGACCGTGGCCCAGGCGCTGGTGCGCTTCCTCGCCGCCCAGTACACGGAGCGGGACGGCGTACGGCAGCGGCTGATCGGCGCGACCTGGGGCATCTTCGGCCACGGCAACGTCGCCGGCCTCGGCCAGGCGCTGATCGAGTACGGCGCCGAGATGCCGTTCCACCAGGGCCGCAACGAGCAGTCCATGGTGCACGCGGCCGTGGGCTACGCCCGCCAGTCGAACCGGCTCTCCACGCACGCGGTGACGACGTCCATCGGCCCCGGCGCGACCAACCTGGTCACCGGCGCCGCCCTCGCGACCGTCAACCACCTCCCGGTCCTTCTCCTCCCCGGCGACGTCTTCGCGACCCGCGTGGCCGACCCGGTGCTCCAGCAGCTCGAAGTCCCCTACGCGGGCGATGTGTCGGTCAACGACTCGCTGCGCCCGGTGTCGAGGTACTTCGACCGCGTCACCCGCCCCGAGGCCCTGATCCCGGCCGCCCTCCAGGCGATGCGGGTGCTGACGGACCCGGTGGAGACGGGCGCGGTCACCCTCGCGATGCCCCAGGACGTCCAGGCCGAGGCCTACGACTGGCCCGACGAGTTCTTCGCCGAGCGCACCTGGGTCGTCCGCCGCCCGGGCGCCGACCCGACCGAACTCGCGGAGGCGGTCCGCGCGATACGCGCCGCCCGCCGCCCGCTGATCATCGCCGGCGGCGGAGTCCACCACAGCCGCGCGGAGGAGGCGCTCGCCGAGTTCGCCGAGGCCACCGGCATCCCGGTCGCCTCCACCCAGGCCGGCAAGGGCTCGCTGCGCTATGACCACCCCCAGGACGTGGGCGGCGTCGGCCACACCGGCACCGCCACCGCCGACGAACTCGCCCGCACCGCGGACCTGATCATCGGCGTCGGCACCCGCTACACCGACTTCACCACGGCCTCGGGCACCCTGTTCACCGGTGACGGAGTCCGCTTCCTCAACCTCAACATCGCCCCCTACGACGGCCACAAGCTCGCCGGTCTGCCCCTCGTGGCGGACGCCCGCAGCGGCCTCGGCGAGCTGACCCAGGCCCTCGGACTGCACGGCCACCGCGTCGCGGACGCCTACGTCACCGAGTACTCCGAGGACAAGGAGCGCTGGGAGCAGCGCGTCGACGCCTGCTACGAGGCCGACGAGCCCGACGTGCGCCCGACGCAGCCGCAGGTGCTGGGCGCGCTGGACGCCCTCGCCGACGAGTCGGACGTCGTCATCAACGCGGCCGGTTCCCTCCCCGGCGACCTGCACAAGCTGTGGCGGGCCCGCTCCCGGGACCAGTACCACCTGGAGTACGGCTACTCCTGCATGGGGTACGAGATCCCGGCGGCCATCGGGGTGAAACTCGCCGCTCCCGAGCGCAACGTCTGGGCGCTGGTCGGCGACGGCACGTACCTGATGATGCCGACCGAGATCGTGACGGCCGTGCAGGAGGGGATCGCGATCAAGATCCTGCTCGTGCAGAACCACGGCTACGCCTCGATCGGCGGTCTGTCGGAGTCGGTCGGCGGCGAGCGGTTCGGCACCGCGTACCGCTACACCTCGGACGACGGCACCTTCACCGGGGCCCCGCTGCCCGTCGACCTGGCCGCCAACGTGGCCAGCCTCGGGATGCGCGTCCTGCGCGCGAAGACCGTCCAGGAACTGCGCGAGGCGCTCGCCGAGGCGCGCCGCGCCGACACTCCCACTTGTGTCTACGTGGAGACCGAAACGGCCGACACTGTGTCGGGCCCGCCGCCCGCGCAGGCCTGGTGGGATGTACCTGTGGCCGAGACCGCGACACGACCGTCCGCGGTGAAGGCACGTGAGCTGTACGAACGGCACGTCTCTACCCGACGCCGCCATCTGTGAAGGAGCACTCGGTCATGACGAAGATCGTCAACCACTGGATCGGCGGCAAGACCGTCGAAGGCGCGTCGGGCAACTACGGGCCGGTCACCGACCCGGCGACCGGCGCGGTCACCACGAAGGTCGCGTTCGCCTCGGTCGAAGAGGTCGACGCGGCGGTTGCGGCCGCGAAGGACGCCTACGCCACCTGGGGCGCCTCGTCCCTCGCCAAGCGCACCACGATCCTCTTCAAGTTCCGGGCGCTGCTGGACGCGCACCGCGACGAGATCGCCGAGCTGATCACCGCCGAGCACGGCAAGGTGCACTCGGACGCGCTCGGCGAGGTCGCGCGCGGCCTGGAGATCGTCGACCTGGCGTGCGGGATCACCGTGCAGCTGAAGGGCGAGCTGTCCACCGAGGTCGCCAGCCGCGTCGACGTGTCGTCGATCCGTCAGCCGCTGGGCGTCGTCGCGGGCATCACGCCGTTCAACTTCCCGGCGATGGTCCCGATGTGGATGTTCCCGATCGCGATCGCGACCGGCAACACCTTCGTGCTGAAGCCGTCCGAGAAGGACCCGTCGGCGTCCCTGAAGCTCGCCGAGCTGCTCGCGGAGGCCGGCCTGCCGGACGGCGTGTTCAACGTCGTCAACGGTGACAAGACGGCCGTCGACCGCCTCCTGGAGCACCCGGACGTCAAGGCCGTCTCCTTCGTCGGCTCGACCCCGATCGCCCGCTACATCCACACCACGGCCTCCGCGAACCACAAGCGCGTGCAGGCGCTCGGCGGCGCGAAGAACCACATGCTGGTCCTGCCCGACGCGGACCTGGACGCGGCGGCGGACGCGGCCGTCTCCGCCGCCTACGGCTCGGCCGGCGAGCGCTGCATGGCCATCTCGGCCGTGGTCGCGGTCGGCGCGATCGGCGACGAGCTGGTGGAGAAGATCCGCGAGCGGGCCGAGAAGATCAAGATCGGCCCCGGCAACGACCCGACCTCCGAGATGGGCCCTCTCATCACGGCTGTCCACCGTGACAAGGTCGCCTCCTACGTCACCGGCGCGGCGGCCGAGGGCGCCGAGGTCGTCCTGGACGGCACCGGCTACACGGTCGAGGGCTTCGAGGACGGCCACTGGATCGGCATCTCGCTCCTCGACAAGGTTCCGACCACGGCGAAGGCCTACCAGGACGAGATCTTCGGCCCGGTCCTGTGCGTCCTGCGCGTGGACACCTACGACGAGGGCGTGGCGCTGATCAACAGCTCCCCCTTCGGCAACGGCACCGCGATCTTCACCCGGGACGGCGGCGCGGCCCGCCGCTTCCAGCTGGAGATCGAGGCCGGCATGGTCGGCGTGAACGTCCCGATCCCGGTCCCCGTCGGCTACCACAGCTTCGGCGGCTGGAAGGACTCCCTCTTCGGCGACCACCACATCTACGGCAACGACGGCACCCACTTCTACACCCGGGGCAAGGTCGTCACCACCCGCTGGCCCGACCCGGCCGACGCCCCCTCCGGCGTCGACCTGGGCTTCCCCCGCAACCACTGAGGCCCGACCGCCCGAGGCCCGACGCCCGACCGCGCCCTGCCCCTCCCGCTCTCGCGAGGGGGCAGGGCGCGGTCGCGTCACTGTGCGGCGCCGGCCTCCTCGATGACCTCGGTGAGGTCGCCGGTCTGCGCGGCCGGCGGGGCCTTCACCGCGGCCGTCTCGCCGAACTTCTCGAAGTCCATGGTGACCGTCACCTTGCCGGCGGTCTGCTTCAGCCGGACCGGCAGGTCCTTGTCGCCGACCCAGATGTCCATGGTGATGGTCTCCGTGCTGCCGGTGACCGAGTTGAACAGGGTGTCGTCGTCGGTATAGGCGTCCTTGAACTTGCCCATCCGGCTCTTGTCGACCACGGCCCGGTAGTGGGTCGTGCTCCGACCGTCGACGGTCTCCTTGCCGAGATCGTCCACGTCGTCGGCGTACTTCAGGCTCCGCATGGAGGCCGCCGGGCTGCCGCTGCCGCTCCCGGCGAAGGCCTGCGCGCCCTTCTCGCCGAAGAACGCCGACGCGTCCACCTTCATCCACTCCTTGCCGGCGAGCGGGCCGGCGGGCTGCGGGTCGACGTCGTAGTAGTAGGCGCCGTCGACGAACAGCATGCGGGTTTTCGGGGAGTCCTGCAGCGTCTGCAACTGGGCGGCCGCGGTGTCCATCCGGACGTCGAAGGCATAGCCGCCGCCCCAGGAGTAGACGCCGTCCATGGCGACCGGCTGCCCGGTTCCCAGATCGGTCGTCATCCTGACCTCGGCGGACCCCAGGTCCTCGGTCCGGTCGCCCGCCCGGGTCAGCGCCGCCAGGATCGCGGCGCTGTCGTCCACGACCTCGGCCGTGCCCTCGGCGGCCCCCTGCGCCGCCTGTGTGCCGCACCCGGTACTCGCCATGAGCGCCGCCGCCGTGATCCCCACCCAGACAGCGCTGTGCCCCGGTCTCATGTGCCCCACCCCTGTGAATCGTCTGTGACCCCGAACTCCAACGAGTCACACTGACACGCCCGTACGTCGAACGTCCTCACGTTTTCCCTTGATCGTGTTCGGGCCGCGTACCGCGCCCGCGGTACACGCGGCCGGCCGCGTACGCCCTCAGGAGGTCGGCCAGTTCGGTCTACGGTCGACAACTTCACGACAGGTTGACGCCGTACCGTTGAAGCATGGATCTTCGATTGCCCGGTCTGCGAGGACCATGGCGGCCGCGACGGATCATCTCCGCCGCGGCCGCAGTGGTCGTACTCGCCGGTGCCGGTACCTGGACGGCCGTCGCCTCCGACGACGACACGCCCGCGGTGCACCGCGCCGACCGGGTCATGGCGGTGGACGGCGTGCGCCTGGACACCTCCTACTTCACCGCCGGCGGATCCGGCCGCCGCCCCGCCGTCCTCCTCGGGCACGGCTTCGGCGGCAGCAAGGACGACGTACGCGGGCAGGCCGAGAAGCTCGCCCAGGACGGGTACGCGGTGCTCACCTGGTCGGCGCGCGGCTTCGGCGAGTCCACCGGCAAGATCGGGCTGAACGACCCGAAGGGCGAGGTCGCCGACGTCTCGAAGCTGATCGACTGGCTCGCGAAGCAGCCCCAGGTCCAGCTCGACAAGAGAGGCGACCCGCGCGTGGGCGTGGCCGGCGCCTCCTACGGCGGCGCGATCTCGCTGCTCGCCGCCGGGTACGACGACCGCGTCGACGCCATCGCCCCCGCGATCACCTACTGGAACCTCGCGGACGCCCTGTTCCCCGACGGCGTGTTCAAGAAGCTGTGGGCCGGCATCTTCTTCAACACCGGCGGCGGCGCCGCCCACTTCGAACCCGCGCTGGCCTCGATGTACGAGCGCGTCGCCGAGTCCGGCACGCCCGACGCCGCCGCCCGCGCGCTCCTCGAACAGCGCTCGCCGTCCGCCGTCGCCGACCGCATCAAGGTCCCCACCCTCCTCATCCAGGGCCAGACGGACTCCCTCTTCACCCTCGCCCAGTCCGACGCCGCCGAGAAGGCGATCAAGGCCAACGGCGCACCCGTCGACGTCGACTGGATCGCGGGCGGTCACGACGGCGGCGACCTGGAGAACAGCCGCGTCCAGGCCCGCGTGACCTCCTGGTTCGACCGGTACCTCAAGAAGGACACCGCCGCCGACACCGGCCCCGCCTTCCGCGTCACCCGCACCGGAGGCGTCGACTCCACCGACGGCGCCGCCCTGCTCAGGGGCGCGAGCTCGACCAGCTACCCCGGCCTGACCAGCGGCGACCGCTCGTTCCCGCTGGCCGGCCGCCGCGCGGAGCAGTCCTTCGCCAACCCGGCCGGCGCGAGCCCGCCCGCCGTCTCCGCCCTGCCCGGCCTCGGCGGCGGCGGTCTCTCCCAGCTCTCCTCCCTCGGCGTCGGCGTCTCGCTCGACTTCCCCGGCCAGTACGCCTCCTTCGACTCCGCCCCGGTCACCGGCGACCTGCGCGTCACCGGCTCCCCGACGGTCACCGTCCACGTCAAGTCGACGACCGACCAGGCCGTCCTCTTCGCCAAGGTCTACGACGTCGGCGCCGACGGCGCCCGGCAGGTGCTGCCCGCCCAGCTCGTCGCCCCGGTCCGGGTCGAGGGCGCCAAGGCCGGCAAGGACGTCACGATCACGCTCCCGGCGATCGACCACGAGGTCGACGAGGGCCACCGGCTGCGCCTGGTCCTCGCCTCCACCGACCTCGGCTACGCCTCCCCGCTGACCCCGGCGACGTACACGGTCTCCCTGAAGAGCGACTTGAAGGTCCCCACCGCCCCGGCCGTGACGACGGCGGCAGCCGCGCTCCCGTCCTGGGTCTGGTGGCTGCCCCTCGCCGGCGCGGGCGTCGCGCTGGCCCTGCTGCTGACCGCCCGCCGCCGCGTCACCACCGCCCCCGCACCCGACCCCGAGCTGGCCGACGTTCCGCTCCAGATCACCGACCTGAGCAAGAAGTACGCGGGCGGCGACCGCTACAGCGTCCGCGACCTCTCCTTCCAGGTCGAGAAGGGCCAGGTCCTCGGCCTCCTCGGCCCGAACGGCGCGGGCAAGACGACGACCCTGCGCATGCTGATGGGCCTGATCAAGCCCGACGGCGGCGAGATCCGCGTCTTCGGCCACGCCATCCGCCCGGGCGCCCCCGTCCTCTCCCGCGTCGGCTCCTTCGTCGAGGGCGCCGGCTTCCTCCCGCACCTGACCGGCCGGGAGAACCTGGAGCTGTACTGGCAGGCCACCGGCCGCCCGGCCGAGGACGCCCATCTCGCCGAAGCCCTGGAGATCGCCGGCCTCGGCGACGCCCTCGCCCGCGCGGTGCGCACCTACTCCCAGGGCATGCGCCAGCGCCTCGCCATCGCCCAGGCCATGCTCGGCCTCCCGGACCTGCTCATCCTCGACGAGCCGACCAACGGCCTCGACCCGCCGCAGATCCGCGAGATGCGCGAGGTGATGATCCGCTACGCGGCCGCCGGCCGCACGGTGATCGTCTCCAGCCATCTCCTGTCCGAGGTCGAGCAGTCCTGCACCCACCTCGTGGTCATGGACCGGGGCCGGCTGGTCCAGGCCGGCCCGGTCGCCGCGATCATCGGCTCCGGCGACACCCTCCTCGTGGGCACCGTCGCCCCGGTGGAGGAGCCCGTCGTGGAGAAGATCTCGGCGCTGCCCGGCATCGCCTCCGCGGCCGTCACCGACGACGGACTCGGACTCCTCGTCCGCCTGGACGCCGACGGCACCGCACAGCGCCTGGTCGCCGAACTCGTCCGGCTCGACGTGCCCGTGACCTCCGTCGGCCCGCACCGCCGCCTGGAGGACGCCTTCCTCACCCTGATCGGAGGTTCCGCATGAGCACGCTCACCGAGGTCGCCTCCGGCTACCAGGCCCGCCGCACCCTGCCGCTGCGCGTCGAGCTGGTCCGCCAGCTGGGGCGCCGCCGCACGATCGTCATGGGCGCCGTCCTCGCCGCCCTCCCGTTCGTCCTGCTCATCGCCTTCGCCATCGGCGGCGAGCCGGGCGGCCGCAACAACACGGTGTCCCTGATGGACACCGCGACCGCGTCCGGCGCCAACTTCGCCGCCGTCAACCTGTTCGTCTCGGCGGGCTTCCTGCTGGTCATCCCGGTCGCCCTGTTCTGCGGGGACACGGTCGCCTCGGAGGCCGGCTGGTCCTCCCTGCGCTACCTGCTGGCCGCGCCCGTGCCCCGGGCCCGGCTGCTGTGGTCCAAGCTCGTCGTCGGCCTCGGCCTCAGCCTGGCCGCGATGGTCCTGCTGCCGGTCGTCGCCCTCGCCGTCGGCTCCGCGGCCTACGGCTGGGGCCCGCTGGAACTGCCCACCGGCGGCGAGCTCGCCCCGGGCACCGCGGCCGGGCGGCTGCTGATAGTGATCGGGTTCATCTTCGTCAGCCAACTGGTCACCGCGGGGCTCGCGTTCTGGCTCTCCACCAGGACCGACGCCCCGCTCGGCGCGGTCGGCGGCGCGGTCGGCCTGACCATCGTCGGCAACGTCCTGGACGCCGTCACCGCCCTCGGCGACTGGCGCGACTTCCTGCCCGCGCACTGGCAGTTCGCCTGGGCCGACGCCGTCCAGCCCACCCCCGAGTGGTCCGGCATGATCCAGGGCACCGCCGTCTCGGTAACGTACGCGCTCGTCCTGTTCGCCCTGGCCTTCAGGGGTTTCGCCCGCAAGGACGTCGTCTCCTAGGTCACCGGAAGATCACCCACCGGTCTCGAAGACCGGCCGCCGTGCCCTCTTCGAGACGTATCCGCAACCCCCCGTGCCGCACGTTCCGGCCCCCTGCCCCGTCACAGTCACAGACATCGACGGACACAGGGGGCACGGGACATGAAGACGCACCGGATACCACGACTCCTCGCCGCCACGGCGGCCACGGCACTCCTGCTCACCGGCTGCGGAGCGGGCGCCGACTCCGACAGCGGCAAGGCCTCGGACGGAGCGGCGAACCGCAGCGACGGCTTCCCCGCCCCGGGCGAGTCCCGCGCGGAGCAGGGCCTCACGGACGAGGACCGCAAGGCCGCCCCCGACCTCCTCTCCACCTTCGCCCTCGACGTCGACACCGCCTCCTACGGCTACGCCCGCCGCACCCTCGCCGAAGGCCGGCTCCCGGACCCCTCGACCGTCCGCCCCGAGGAGTTCGTCAACAGCTTCCGCCAGGACTACGAACGCCCCGACGGCAACGGCTTCTCGGTCACCGTCGACGGCGCCCGCACCGGCGACGACGACTGGTCCCTGGTCCGCGTGGGCCTCGCCACCCGCAAGGCCGCCGCCGCGGGCGAACGCCCGCCCGCCGCCCTCACCTTCGTCATCGACGTCTCCGGCTCGATGGCCGAACCCGGCCGCCTGGACCTCGCCCGGTCCGCCCTCGGCACGATGACGGACCGCCTCCGCGACGACGACTCCGTGGCCATCGTCACCTTCAGCGGCGAGGCCGAGACCGTCCTGCCGATGACCCGGCTCGGCGACCACCGCGACCGCGTCCACGACGCCATCGACAGCCTGGAGCCGACCGACTCCACCAACCTCGGCGCCGGTGTGGAGACCGGTTACGACACCGCGGTCGAGGGCCTGCGCAAGGGCGCCACGAACCGGGTCGTCCTCGTCTCCGACGCCCTCGCCAACACCGGCGACACGGACGCCGACTCCATCCTGGACCGCATCTCCGACGCCCGCGAGGAACACGGCATCACCCTCTTCGGTGTGGGCGTCGGCAGCGACTACGGCGACGCCCTGATGGAACGCCTCGCCGACAAGGGCGACGGCCACACCGCCTACGTCTCGAACGAGGAGGACGCCCGCAAGGTCTTCTCCACCGACCTCCCGCAGAACGTCGACCTCACCGCCCGTGACGCCAAGGCCCAGGTCGCCTTCGACCCCGAGACGGTCGCCGAGTTCCGCCTCGTCGGCTACGACGACCGCCGCGTCGCCGACGACGACTTCCGCGACGACCGCGTCGACGGCGGCGAGGTGGGCCCCGGCCACACCGTCACCGCCCTGTACGCCGTGCGCACCAAGTCCGGGGCCGACGGCCACCTCGCCACGGCCACCGTCCGCTGGCTCGACCCCGACACCCGCACCCCGCACGAGACCTCCGGACAGCTGGAGACCGACGCCCTGCACGACGACCTCACCGACGCACCCGTCCGCTTCCAGGTCACCACGACGGCCGCCTACTTCGCCGACGCCCTGCGCGACGCGGAGCGCTCGCTGCCCGACGCCCCGTCACTGGGCGAACTCGGCGAAACGGCCGACGCGTTGACGCGGAAGACCGAGGACAAGGAGGTCGCCGACCTCGCCGAAGCCATCGCCGACGCAAGCCGCCTCGACCTCTAGTGCCGCGGCAGGCAACGTTTGCCCGTCAAGGAGCGGCGTCCGGTGCGTGCTCTCGGTGTGCCGGCCGGAAGTCCTCGTACTGGACGT
>NZ_JBFAKW010000084.1:0-40508 GCF_040655955.1 Streptomyces sp. NPDC050263
CCTCGTACTGGACGTACTTGGGCTTTCGGCCGGTGCGGCGAGAGTGCGTGCCGGGCGTCGCGACGGGGCGAACGTTGCCTGCCGCGGCACTAGTTCCGCTGGGAGAGCTGAGGCAGGCCCGATGCCTGCCCCGGCTCCCCTGGCCTGCAGATATCTCTCCTTTGTCACCCGGCGGCGCTACCGTGTCCCCCATGCGCCCCGACACGCCTGCCGAGAACGTCGACCACACCACCGAAGCGGCACGCCTGGAGCGGACCGCCGGCCTGTATCCCGAGGACGCGGAAGCCCTGCTGCTGCAGGCCGCGGCCCACCTGGAACTGGCCGGCGACCGCCCCGCCGCGACGACCCTCTACGACCGTCTGCTGTCCGCCCCCGACGGGCTGGACAACGTCCACCTGGTCCGAGCCCTGAAGGCCTCGAACCTGTGGGAGTACGGCCACGAGGCGGAGGCCCGAGCGATCATCGACGGCATCCGCGCCGCGGCGCCCCGCGACCCGGCCCCCTGGGTGATCGTCGCGGAGTCCCTCGAATCCCACGACGAGCTGGAAGCGGCGCAGGAGACGTTCACCGAGGGGACGACGGCACTCCTCACGAACGGGGCGGAGCCCCCGCACGCCGCCCACCCCCTCCTCTTCGGCCGCCACCGCGTCCGCCGCATGCTGGGCGCCGCCCACGACGACTGGGACGTCCTCGCGGACACCCTCCACTCCTCCCCCGTCTCGCTGGACGAGCTCCACGACCCCAAGCGCGTCTGGTCCCTGGGCTCGGACAACCCGGCGGAACTGGAGGCGGAGATCTCCCGCCTCCGCGCCGAGCTGGGCGCATACCGCGAGGAACTGTCCCGCCCGTTCCCGGTGGCGGTCCTGCACTGGCCGACGGGCGAACTGGCGGAGCTGGTGGCCGCGTACCCGACGCTGGCGGAGGAGTACCCGTCCCACGAGGAGCACCTGACCGGCATAGAGGCGTCCCTGACCGAACTGGCCGCCTCGGGCACGGCCAACCTCGGCATCGTCACCGGCACAGTGCCGTCCTACGAAGCCTTCGCAGCCTCGGAGGGCGCGTCCCCGGCCGACACGGACCTGCTGCCGCAGTACGCGACGACGCTGGCGGCGCGGGGGCGGGCGGCGGCTTGGCCTCCGGAGCGGGGGGCTGGGTGTTGGTGCGGGTCGGGGTCGGCTTATGAGAGCTGCCACGGGGCCTAGGCGGCTCGGCCAGGCGGCTCGGCCAGGCGGCGCGGGAGGAGTCGTCTCCTCACCCGGATTCGCCGGATTCGTCGATCCGTCGCCAGGCGAGGGGCGTTGACGGTTCAATGGCCTGGCCGAAGATCCGTCACTCAACTGGTCATGGGGGCTCTGAATGTTGTCGGAAGTGTTGGTCACGCTCGCCGCTTCGGGTGGAACGGCAGTGGTGACGGCGGCGGGAACCGATGCCTGGGCCGAGACCAGGACAACGGTGGCCCGGCTCCTGGGCCGAGACGGCCAACGGGAGGAAACGGTGCTGCAGCGCCTCGACCGGACCGCCGCCGACCTGACCCAGACAGCCGCCGAGGACGCGCAGGGAGTGCTGGAACAGCTGCGCGCCGAGGAGTCCGGGTCCTGGACGACGCGTTTCCGGGACCTCCTCCAGGACCTCCCGGAAGCGGAGAGGGACGAGGCCGCCGAGGAGCTGCGGTCGCTGGTCGAGCACGTCCAGCAACACGGTTCCCACTCCGGCGCCTCGGCCGGCGCCGGTGGTGTGGCGGTCGTCGGCGGCGACGTGACGGTCAGGGCCACCCGTGGGTCGATGGCCGCGGTCACGGTGAACGGCGGCATGCACATGGACCCTCCGCAGCCGGGGCCGGCCCAGGACTGACCGCCCCCGGCTTGTCAGGTCCACAGCGAGGCACCGACAGCGCGCGCTGGGGACGCCTGCTGCGTCTTCTGGGCCTCGGCACGCCCAGCACCAGCAGTGAAGCCCGGGCCCCGCACACCGCCACCCCCACTCCCACCCACACCTCTGCTGTCGCCTCCCACGGAGGCATAGCGATCAGCCACGTCGACCGCATCGACATCCGGGAACGACGTGCCCGCCGCGTGCGGCTGCTGATCGTCCCCATAGTGGTGACGGCCGGAACGATCACAGCCATCACCCTCCTGCCGGGCGCACGGGACTCACCCCCTCAGACAGCTCCGGATCGGACGTCCCCACCCCCCTCGCTCCCCCTCTCCCCGTCGCGACCGCCGTCCGGATCCCCGTCCGCCGGCAGCTCCCCGTCGATCCCGGCCGCACACGCGACCGGCCCCGCGGAGGCGGTGGCCCAGCCGGCACAGACCGGTGCGGGGGGCACCCGTGACGCGGGGACCCCCTCGTCCGCGAAGTCCGGGACGACAAGCACCCTCTCTCCGACGTCCGCGTCGACCCTCCGGAACGCCTCCAACGACCAGTGCGTGTTCGGCAACGAGGGGGACGTCTACCCCGGCTTCGGCGCGTGCGGTTCCAGCGACGTCTACACATGGACGTTGCGCTCCACCGGCGGCAGCACCTTCGAACTGGTCAACCACGCAAGCGGAAAATGCCTGTCGGCGCCGTTCAACAACGACTACGCAGCCCAGATCGAAGCCTGCGACAGCCCCGGAGGAACCGGCTACGTGCAATGGCAGTTCGGGGCGACTGCCTCAACAGGCAAGACCCTGAAGAACACGACGACAGGCCATTGCCTGGAGATCGCCACCCCCGCCTTCGGCGGCGCGAAGCAGGTCATGGTGACCACGTGTGACAGCGGCGAATCCGAACAGTTGTGGAGGGCGGGCGGGACGGCAGGGGGTGGCTGAGAGCGCTTCACCCCTGCATACGTCTGAT
The DNA here is from genome assembly GCF_040655955.1 of Streptomyces sp. NPDC050263. Taxonomy (NCBI): domain Bacteria; kingdom Bacillati; phylum Actinomycetota; class Actinomycetes; order Kitasatosporales; family Streptomycetaceae; genus Streptomyces; species Streptomyces sp. NPDC050263. The sequence continues at coordinate 2,839 of NZ_JBFAKW010000084.1, forward strand.
CATGAAGTACGCATCGCAGTGTGCCGAGGCCGTCAGAGGCCAGTCAGTCGGTTTCCGGGCTTTGAGGTCTTTCCGGGGGCGTCGCGGTCCGGCGCTGCTGCGTTCGCCGTGCCTCCGCCACGCTCTTCTCGACCCGGGTCGCCGCCTGAACCGGGTCCTCGTGCTCCCATACTCGGACGACCGTCCAGCCCGCCTCCGCGAGTCGCCGGTCCGTGTCCACGTCGCGCGTCCGGTTGCGCTCGACCTTCGACGCCCAGTAACCGCCGTTGCGCACAGCGACGGTGTGGTGCTCCGGGCAGCCGTGCCAGAAACACCCGTCGAGGAAGACCGCGACACGGGCCTTGGTGAACACCAGATCCGCAGTGCGGCGCAGTTCCTTGATCGGGCGGGCGGCGACGCGATAACGCAGCCCGCGCGCGTGCACCGCCCGCCGCAGGGCCAGCTCCGGCTTGGTGTCGCGGCTCTTGTTGGCGCGCATGCTGGCCCGCACGGCGTCGGAGGAGGCCCAGGATCCCCTCGCGGCCATCGTGCCCTTCTCAACGGCCTCGGGCTCTTCCCCATCCATGACCACACCGTAGTCCGGGCTTGAGGCCTTCGTCCCAGGAGACTCCCGAAAACGGTCAGTGCTCGCCATGCACACCGTGATTGTCGGTGCCCTCCCGTACCATCGCCGGGTGACCACAGTGCTTCCGTCTGATCTTGACTCCACCGCCTCGACCGCCGCGTCCGCGCCCTTCGAGGTCGCCGAGTTCTTCGCCGGAATCGGCCTCGCCCGGCTGGGACTGGAGCGTGCGGGAGGCTTCAAGGTCACGTGGGCGAACGACTTGGACGCCCAGAAGCACGACATGTACAAAGGCCACTTCGCCGACGCCGAGGATCACTACGTCCTGCGGGACATCCGTGAGATCGCGGGCGACATCCGCTCCGAGCTGGCCCCAGGCCGAGTCGACCTCGCCTGGGCGTCCTTCCCCTGCACGGACCTCTCCCTGGCCGGAGGACGCTCGGGCCTCGCCGGAAAGCACTCCAGCACGTTCTGGGACTTCACCGACGTCATCAAGGCCATGGGCGAGCGCGATGGCGGCGACCTGCCCTCCGTGATCGCGCTGGAGAACGTGAACGGCTTCGCCACCAGCCACAACGGCGCCGACATGAAGGCCGCGATCGAGCGGTTGAACGGCCTCGGCTACTGGGCCGACGTGGTCACCCTGGACGCCCGTCGCTTCGTCGCACAGTCCAGGCCCCGGCTCTTCGTCGTCGCCGTGCAAGAGGAACTGACCAAGCCCCCCGCCGACGATCGCCGTGACACCGCCCTGCGCCCCTCCTGGCTCGACCGCGTTCTCGACGACAAGGATCTGAAGACCCACCGCACCCTGCTCGACGAGCCCCCTGCCCTGCGCACCACCGGCTGGACCGACCTCGTCGACCCGGACAACGACGAGTACGTCCAGTGGTGGGACGAAAAGCGGGTCACTCACTTCAAGGGCCAGCTCTCCGACCTCAACAAGGCCCGCGTCGAGCAGCTCAGCCGCGAACCCGAACCGTCCTACCGAACCGCGTACCGTCGCACCCGCAACGGCATCCCCGCCTGGGAGATCCGCGACGACGACGTGGCCGGCTGCCTGCGCACCGCCCGCGGCGGCTCCTCCAAGCAGGCTGTCGTGCGCATGCAGAAGGGCGAGGAGATGCGCGTGCGCTGGATGACCGCCCGGGAGTACTCCAAGCTCATGGGCGCCCCGAAGTACACCCTGCCCGAGAAGCGCAACCAGGCGATCATGGGCTTCGGCGACGCGGTGTGCGTCGACGCGGTGGCCTGGCTCGCGGAGCACTATCTCCAGCCGCTGATGACGGGCGCCCTTTCAGGGGGGCCGGTCCCGGCACAGCGAGCCGCGTCCTCTCAGTAGAGGGGCTCAGCGACGGCGGCGCTCGCACGCAGCGCCCCCTGCGCCCACCCGCCGCCCGTCACCACCCCACCGCTACCGCCCCAACACTCCCGTCTGCCACTCCCGTATGCCAGGAGGCACCCATGGTCACGTCGCCGTCGCCGAACGCTGTCAGCACACCGGTGGAGGAGGCGGCGCAGGCGTTCATGGACGCGCTCGCGACCTGGTACGAGAAGCAGCGCGATGCCAAGGGCAACGTGAACTCCAACGTCATGTGCGCAGGCCTGTACATGACGGAGTTCCTGGCCGAGCACTTCCCCCTCAAATCCGAGCACTACACGACCCGCTCGCAAGTGAAGACCGCCAGCGGCAAGCAGGCCCAGAAGCTGCTCGCCCAGCACGGCGAGGAGCGCAAGTTCACGAGCGAGGGCGGCCGCACCTCCCGCGCCACCCTCGACCACGCCAACGCCCTGGCCCGCCTCCTCAACGCCGAGGGAGACAAGGCGGCGCTGAGTGACTTCACGGCGAGCGAACGCGCCGCGCTGGCCACGCTGCTGCAGGCATGGTTCGTCGAACGAGTCCAAGAGGACTTCTTCGGCCGCAAGCGCATCGAGGCGGAGATCAACCCCGACAACCCCGTCCGCACCACGGTGGCCGCCCTCATCGAGGCCGGCCGCCTGCGCGGGGGCAACACGGCGGGCGCGATAGCCCAGCACCTGGTCGGCGCCAAGCTGAAGATCCGCTTCCCCGAGGAGGACGTCAACGTCGAGAGCTACACCACCGCCGACGTCCAGACCGGCCGCGCCGGCGACTACCAGATCGGCGACACCGCCATCCACGTGACGATGTCCCCCGGCGAGAAGGTCTTCCTCGACCGCTGCGTCGACAACCTGAACCACGGCTACCGCCCCCGCGTCCTCGTCCCCGAGGGCCGCGTCGCCGCCGCCGTCCAACTCGCCGAGAACTACGGCCTGGCCGAACGCGTCGCCATCCAGTCCATCGAGGACTTCGTGGGCACCAACATCGAGGAGGTCGCGGGCTTCTCGAAGAGCGGCGTACGGGAGCGACTTCGCGAGCTGCTCAACGAGTACAACTCGCGGATCGAGCAGGCGGAGGCGGACAGGTCGCTGATGATTCTGGTGCCGGAGAACCTCTGAGGCTCAGGACTGCTGATCTGGGTGCCGACGGCTCCCCGCCGGTACTACGCTCAGCGGTGTGTCCGAAGATCTCCCGTGGGTCGCTCCAGAAGGTTCCTGGGCTTCCTCGGCAGCCCGCCGCCGCAACATGCAGGCGATCCGCAGCCGTGACACGAAGCCCGAGAAGCTGATCCGGCAGCTCGTGCATGCCCAAGGACTGCGGTACCGCGTCGCGGCCCGCCCTCTCCCGGGCCTTCGGCGGACAGCGGATCTGGTATTCCGTCCGGCAAAGGTGGCTGTATTCATCGACGGCTGCTACTGGCACGGCTGCCCGGAACATTACGTTCCACCGAAAACAAATTCCGGCTATTGGTCAGACAAGGTCCTCCGCAATGTTACGCGAGACCGTGACACCGACCAACAACTGGAAAAAGCGGGGTGGCTCGTGCTCCGCTTCTGGGAGCACGAGCCGTCAGACGCCTGCGCGGACAAGATCACCACGGTGGTTAGCCGAAGACGGCGCCGCGTTGAGCCCCGACCTGACTGATACCGGAAGGGCCATCTGTTCCGACTTCGGCAGGCCGGAATCGGAAACATCGGAGTCCACCGCATACCCGTCAAGGAGCTTTCCGCCGCACTCCGGTCGGAGTACGGCGGCGATAGCACGCCCTATCGCTTCAGCAACCGGAGGCGGAAAGGCATTTCCAACCTGACGGTACTGAGCAGTCTTCCGTCCCTGGAATTTCCAGTCCGCAGGGAATCCTTGAATGAGCGCGGCCTGCTCGACCGTCAGCATCGGGCCAGCGGGCCGGAAAAGGTCACGCTCTGGGTCACAGTTGTCCGGCTCATTGGCAACACCCATCCCGTCAACCCCCAGGGCCCCCCATGCCCGCTTAGCCCTAGTCGGCCCGAGGTCCGCTCCACCATGCTTCTTCGACCCTCCGACCAAGGTCGGAGCGACTCCCCTGCCCAGTTCAGCCGCCTTAGAAGCCGCACGCTCCCAGTCCTGGAAGACTTGCTTCCCCGTACGCTCGCCCGGCTTGGCCCGCTCTCCGTACTTATTCTTCGTCCAGTACTTCCGGCAGCGGGCCTCCATGCTGACAGCAAGTTCCCCAACCACAGTCGCCTGTTGGCCTTTGATCCTGGACGGCCAGACAAAGTCAGCACCGGAGGAATTCAATTCATCTTCATGGATCACAACCAAGATAGCTCGCGGGCGGAGCTGAGGAACACCAAAATTGCTCGCGTCAATCCGACGCCAGACTTTCCGCATCGCACGGTCCTGGTCTTCAGCTGACCAGCTCTTCTTGATTTCTGGAACAACATAACCAAGACCGCGAAGCTCGCCCAAAATATCTCTGCGATAATCGATAAAAACCTCCGGGGGCTCCAGGATACCCCGGACATTTTCGATCATTACTGCTCTCGGTCTGAAATCGTCAATAATTTTCAAAGCGTCCGGAAAAAGATCACGCTCGTCATCTTTCCCTAGCCGCTTCCCTGCGAGCGAAAACGGCGGACACGGCACGCCTCCAGCCAGCAAGTCTAGTTTCTCATCGCCGATGGCGAGATTCCTGCGCACATCGGAGGTAAGAAACTCCTTCACATCCATGGGCTCAAGAGCATCGATTTGCCCCTGGCTCCACCCCGGCCAACCGTCCACGTTCGCCCGGAGGGTAGCCACCGCATGCGGGTCCCACTCGACGAGAGCCAAGTGGTCAAACCCCGCATTGTGCAGACCAACGGCTTGTCCGCCCGCACCGGCACAGATCTCCAGCGAGGTCAGTGGCCGGGCGAACTGCGGACGCTCTCGACCGCTGGCGCTCATAGCGCTCCTTCCAGGAGTGACTCAAAACTGATGCCAAGTGTCCCAGAGGCCATGATCAAACGTGCTGGCTCTTGAGCACTCGACACCCGCAAGTCTCCCACTGTGCCACCACTGGCCACTGCGGGGGCCAGCGGTGAGCCAAGGAACGCGTGTCCTCCCCTTTCCTTCTCCACCCTTCTTGTGACGGCTGTTGCCGGGGAGTGGGGCCAGGCGAGTCAGGCGCCCTCAGCCCGCAGACGACGCATTGGCCAGGCAACCGGCCAACCTGGCCTGTCCAAACCGACAGGCTATCCGTGTCTGATATGCCGCAGCAGCGCCTCGATGTCACCGGGCGCGAGTCCGGCCGCCACGGAAGGCTCCTCCTCCAAGTCCGCCAGTTGCTGGACCGTGGGGTCGTCAAGGATCTTGCCCATGAATTCGAGCTTCTGGTCCAGACGTACCTCGACCACTTCATCGATCGTCTTGCGCGCCGCGATCACAGTGACCCTCGTCTCCGTGTCGGGGGCGAGGCCAAGCCGGTGAATCCGGTCAAGACTCTGGAGGTAGCGGCCAGCCATGAAGTCGCGGTCCACGTAAACGGCGTCGTGGCACACGTGATGGAGGCTGATCCCCTCTCCCAGGGTCGCGGGGTTGGAGATCAGCACCATGCAGCTGGGGTCTTCACGGAATCGGCGCAGCTGCTCATCCCGGTCAGGCGTACCCCCGTACACAACGGCCGGACTGTACTTGTCCAGCATCTGCGCCAAAGTCGTCAGACTGCGTACGAATGTCGTCCAGACCAGCGTCTTACGGCCCTGAGCAGCGTTCTCGGCGACGATCGCCAGCGCTTCCTTGTACTTCGGTGACAGCTCGTAGTCAGGAAGGTTCTGCATCAGCGAGTACAGCGAGCTGCCGGCCGGAATGTCCAGCGGGGGCAGCTGGTAGGCCAACGGCTCGTATTTGGTGGCGCCTTCCAGAAGCAGGGCGGGACTGGTCGCCGCCATGAGGAGGCGCAGCGCGGTCTTGCCCAGGGCACTGAGGTCCTCACGAGCTGTCCCCGTGGACATGCCGCCCACCAGCGAGCTGTAGATCTCAGCGTGCAGATCCGGCATATCGACGTAACGCATCCGCAGGGTCATCGGTGGCAGGCCGAGTTCCTGCTTGGTCGTACGAGTGAACAGCGGCCGCAGGACCGTACTCGCGTAGGCGAGGTCGCCGCCCGCCACCGCCCGGGTCACCGTGCGCTGTCCATGGCCCGGCCATACGAAGCCCAACAGGTTCTCCAGGTCTTTGGAACCGTTCGGGGCCGGCGTCCCGGTCAGGATCAGCCGGCGCTCCGCGAGCGGCCCCAATGCCATGCACGCAGCCCCGTACGTGCCACGCGCACCAAGCTTCATCCGGTGCGCCTCGTCGAGGATGATCATCGAAGGGGCGGCCTTCAGCCAGTTCGCAAGCAGCGGCAGCGAGCGGTCCAGCCTCTCGTAGTTGACGATGAGGACCTCTGCCCATTGGTCCAGGGAGCCATCCAGTACGTGCGTGCGCAGCGGGTAACTGAAACAGACAGCCGTCTCGTAACGCCAGGACTCGTAAGCCGACTTGGGGCAGACGACCAGCAGTCTGCTGGCACCCCCCTGGGCCCGCTGCGCGGCGTACACGGCAAGCGCCACCCGGGTCTTGCCCGCTCCGGGCACGCTGAAGTTCGCCCCATGCCCCAGGGAGAGCAGCTTGGCGATATCCCGCCGTTGGAACGCGTTGAGATCAGCCCCCCAGGTGCTCCCAAGCAGACTCAATACCTCGTCAGCGACGACTTCCGAAGTGGCCCCGGAGCCGGACAGTCGTTCCTCGACCAACCGGGAGTCCCGGACCACGCCGGACACAAGATTCCGGAGTTCCGGGGTCCACTCGACGCTTGTGGGGTGAGGCCAGCCGCTGAGGACTGTCAGATCCGCGAGAAGTTCGTCCAGGGCCACCGAGGCGGACAGGGGGCCCAGCTGGCCGCCGGTACGAAACCGGGCGGCCAGCTGAACAAGGTCCTGGCGGTACTGATCGGTGGTCCGCAGGACCACACGGGTGCGCGTGTCGTCGAACCCAAGGTGCAGGGACGTTTCCGTCACCGGGAACCCTCCGCGGTGACCGCGGCGAGGAGCCAGGAGACGCCGTCACCGGGGTTCGGCATCCCGCGTCCGGCCTGCTGGGCGAGCTTGCGCATACTGCCCTGGAGCTTGAGCACGGCCTCGTCGAAGGCCTCTTCGTCCAAGCTGTTCGAGGTGCGGGCCTGCACCAGCTCGACGACGCACTGGTCGATGTTGGCGCACGCGTCCGCGAGCCGGGCCGGCGCAAGCTGCTTGCGCTTGCGGACCCGGGCATCACGACCGTGACTGTCGATCGCCTTGTCGAAAGCGTCCTTCGCCCCGTCAAGCACCGTCTGGGCTTCAGCCTTCTGGCTGTCAGCAAGTCCCGCGCTCGTGTTGCGGACGGTGGCCGCCGCCCGGAGGATGCGGTCGTTCAGAGCACGTGCCGCCGACACTGCCGTCGAGGCGGCCGGCACGTCCAGGCCAAGACCGGGAATGGAGACGGACTCGGCCTGCGCAGCCCCCCCACTGTCCGCCAAGTCCACCGGCAGTACCTTCCCCAGGTAGCCCTCGTCCAGGAACACCTCGTCGATATGGCGCACGTCCGTCTTCGAGAAGTCCAGCAAGATCGCTGCCAGACGCCATTCCTTCAGGATTTCGGCCTGATCCCGGTCGAGGCTCTCCAGCTTCACGTAAAGGCGCTGGAGTTCCTTGAGCCGCTCCTGCGCCCCCTCCCAGTCGACCAGCCGCAGCGCCACGCCCCCACCACTCGCACTGCGGTCGTTGAGCTCCTTGATCACGCTGAGGATCCACCGCTCCTGGTGATACGTCGCCGTCCGGATGCGGAACTCCTTGGCGATCTGCTCAGGCGTCCGGCCCAGCGTCGCCTGTTCCTCCATGGCAAGGAGACGGTTGATGTACGAGTAGTCGCGACGCTGGTCCTGACGCAGCTGGAGCGCCAACTCCACCGCGTCGATGTCGGCCTGGGTGAACGACGGGGGGAGCACGCCCACCCGCATCGACTGCTTGCCGAGTTCCCGCAGCGCGACGGCACGCGTGTTGCCGTTCACCAGCACGCCGTGGTGGGTGACCAGGCCAGGGTCGTTCTGCCCGAACTGGCTCAGGTCCTCCTTCAGCTTGTCGAAGTCGGGGTCCCGCAGGTCCGGGTTCGACGGTCGGGCCTTGAGCAACCCGGCCAGGTACACCTGGCCGACCTCCCCGAAGGGGTCCTTGTCCAGATTCCGGTCCTGGTCCGGATGGTGACTGCGCTGGGCACGGATCCGGTGGGTGCCGGGGTTGAGGTACAGACCGCTCAGCGGGAGGTCGATGACGTCGACGTGGATCTGCTGCCCGTTCCATTCCACAGTGGCCGTCTCCCGGGTACCTCCAGCGGCCCTCACCTCCTCCAGCCTCTGCTTGATCAGTTCGCTGAACTCGTCCGCGCGCGGCGGCGGCGGGAATTCCCGCAGCATGACTCTTCCCCTCGTTTTCTGTTGCCGGTCCTGTCCGTCTTGCGTTGCCGGTTGCCCGTCAGCCGGCCATGTCGTCGATGGCCTGGGCCACCTCGGAACGCGACTCCTGCGGCAGGGTCCGGTAGATGCCCCAGACCTTCTCGATCGGGCTGAACGTGCGCTGGTCGGCGTCGATCCACTTGGCGAAGAGGCGCTGCTCCAGGGGGGAAAGAGCCTCTACGAGTTCCAGCAGCGCGCCGAGGTCCACCTCCCGGTCAGGACCTCCCCCGGTTCCGCACCTCTTGCACTCGGTGACGAGCTGGTATTCCACCGCATCACCCTCATCGGAGTGCAGCACCTTCCGCCGGGAAACGTTGAGCTTGGCAAGGTCAATCCCACCGCCGTCCTCGTACGCCTCGCCGGCTCCGACGCCGCACGACCGGCAGAGGTAGTTGTCGTCGTGCAGAACCTTGGCGCGCTGGGCGGCGGTCAGGCTGCTCTTGTGCTTCGGTGCCTTCGACTTGCCCGGGATCCAGACATCGGCCCCCCTGGTCACGAACCGCTGTTCCTGCTGGAGCAGGGAGGGGTCGTCGCGGCTCGTGTCGATCCTCCAGCCGTGATCCCGCAAGTCGCGGAGCCTGCGGTCGATCTGCGCGACGTCCGGGAAAGCCTCACGAAGCTCCGCCTTGGTGAAGACCTCCCCCTCCCCGACCTCGGCGAGCAACCACAGCGCGGCCCGCACCATGGTTCCGAACTTCTTGTCCCGATAAGACGGAATTTCTTCCACTAAAGCCTCCCCGAACATGTGCCGTCCAGACACGCCGTCAGTTTCGGAGTGTGCGAGCGCCGCTACAGGCAGTGCTCGCCAGAACTCCGCATTCCCCCGCTCCTCAGCGGCTAACCAGCAGCTCACACCATGCCCCAGATGAAAGTCCAGCCCTTTCCCGCTTGCTCGGGTAAAGCAAGTGAGCGCCCTCGGACTTGCTCGGTAAATAGCAAGTCTGCTCACCAGAATGCTAAGGAAAGGCGGGTGTCGCAGCAGGGCCCATCGGGCACAATTGCCGAACGACAGACCAGCCTTGAGGAGTTGGCTCCCAGGGCATCCGGGCAGCTCAGGGAGCAGGAGGAAGACTCACGTGGCACCCGAGGGAGGCCAGTCGCGCGCGGGCAAGTGGCTGGAGAAGGAAGTGGCGGGCGACGGTCGACGCCCGCGGAAGCTGGAACTCGCGCTAGCCCTTCAGCACTTGTTCCGTCTGCTCAAACCGGAGGATTCGGCCGAATCAGGAAATACCCTGATCAGTCAGGCGGAAGCAGCTAAACGGCTACACAGGGAAGGAAGTTCCCTGTCGCGGTACGTGAACCCTCAGGACCCCAGGGTTCCCACTCAGGCCTTCATTGAGGATCTCCACAAGGCAGCCTGCATGGATGCCGCTACCAGCGGCGGGGACGTCGGCATCACCCTTGAAGCCTTGCGGGTCCTGCGCACCCTTGCCGATGCCGAGACACGGGGCCGCTGTCAGCGCTGCGCAGAGTTGGGCAGACGAATCGATTCGCTTACCCGGCAGGTCAACACACCCTGCCCTTCATGCGCGGTGTACCAGCGGGAGCAGGACAGGAACGCCGTCGAGCTACAGGCCATGAGGGGCGAAGTCGCGGCCATGCGGATAGCGGTGCAGGAAAGGGAGGCCACCGAAGCCGGCCTGCGGGCACGTCTGGCGATGGCCATTGCTTCCAAAGCTCCGCTGCCGGTCCCCCTTCGGAAGGGGGACCGGCAGCGGAGCGCGAAAGAAAGGGCTGTGGCACGACAGCTCGCGGCGCAAGCAGGCGAACTGGACGGCGCAGGGAAGGAGGACTCGGCACTCATCCTTCTTCGGCACGGCACGACAGAGTTGCTGAATCCGTCGGAGACTGCGCTGGTCATGGTGGAACTGAGGCAACAGGAGCGAGACCACCTGGCCGACGACCTGATCCACGTCTATGGCCGAGATCAAGGAGATCGGGACGTCATGCAGGTCGCACTGGAACTGCATGCAGAGGGAGCGGTAGACGATGCCGGCGCCATACTGCGAGCTGCGTTGAGGTAGCGGCCGGCACGCATAGGCCACACCAGGCACCAGTGCAACGGTCACCGCCGTGACGGTTACGCGCCTGACCGTCAGGCCGCGTCCACTTCAGCCTCGTAGTGCATCTGTGCCCGGTCGAGGATGTCGTCCGGGTCATGACCGCGGACGGCTGTCCAGTGGAGCAGGTCCGCGATCAGCTCAATCGCGGACTCTTCGAGGCTTGCCGCCGGCCGTCCCCCCTGACGGCCGGCATAGCCGCCCTGATAGGACTCCAGCGTTTCAACCGCTCGTTCAATACGTGCGCAGGACTTCCCTACGCTGAGCGGGATCTCGCACCAGACCGCCTTGCCCACCGCACTCACAACCGTCCCCCAGTCCACAGCGAGCGTCGCAAGGAGGTGCAGGCCTCGGCCGCGTTCGTCATCCCACCTCACCGACTTGGGGTCCGGGATCGCACGGCCCTTATCGTGCATTTCTACACGCAGCCGCTCACCTCTCCATTCAAGGATCAAGGTCGCCGAGACGCCCTCCCCTACATGCTTGACCACGTTGGTCGCCAGTTCGGTGACAAGCAGCTCCGCTTCATCGACCGCGACGGGCATGCCCCACTGGCTCAGCTGCCTGGCAGCTGCTCTCCGGAGAAGGCCCACTTCCGCCGGCACCGCCTCGAATGGCAGGACACAGCGGAGTCGGGGTTCGGTGATTTCGTAGCCAGCCATGGCCACTCCTCCCTCCCAGGCCACGCACATGCTGCGCCTGTCGTATCCGTACGACTGCACTGCGTAGCGATCTAAGAAGGAGCATGGCATGGAGAAGTCTTGCTGTGTAACTTCTCACGAGAATCCATCGAGTGAATCTGATGGTGAGGCAACCTCCCGACTGCCTAGCCTGATGAGCATCTCCGGGCCCGCTGCCCGGCTCTGGCGAAGGAGTCGCATGTCCGAACGGACCACAACCCGCCGCCGTCAACTGGGCGCGACGATGCGTAAGTTGCGCGCACGCAAGGGGCTGACTCTGGAGGAGGCCGGCCGGCTCGTCGGGGTGTCCAAGGCAACAGTCAGCCGGTACGAGACGCAGGCCGGGCCGGTCAAGTGGCTGGTCGTCGATGCGTTGTGCCGGGAGTACGGGGCAACTGAGGCCGAGCGCAGGGCCGTTGTGAACATCGCTAAGGACGCCAAGCAGCAGGGATGGTGGAGCTCTTTCGCCGACTCCATCCCGGAGAGCATGAACCTGCTGCTGACGCTCGAGGACGAAGCCGTGCGTGAGAGTCATTTCTCGTGCGTCTACGTCCCGGGCCTGCTGCAAACGCGTGCTTACAGCGTCGCCCTCCAGAGAGCCAACGAAGTCCCCCTGGCCCCCACGGAGATCGAGCGCCTGGTCGACATCCGCATGAAGCGGCAGGAGATCCTCGCTCGCCCGGTGCCCCTGCGCCTGTGGGCCATCCTCGACGAGTCCGTGATCCGCCGCGTCGTCGGGTCACCTCAGATCATGCAGGAGCAGCTCGACCGACTACTCGAAGCGAACGAGTCCCCTCACATCACGCTTCAGGTGCTGCCCTTCACCAAGGGAGCCCATGCCGCCGCGCTGGGAAGCTTCGTCATCATCGGCGGCACCGAGTCGGCTCTCGATGTGGTCTACGTCGACTTCCACACGGGCTCCCTCTTCCTGGAGAAGGACGAGGAACTTGAGCGATACAGACTTGCGTTCGAGTACCTCCAAGCACAAGCGTTGGACATGGAGGCCTCCTCCGCCGTGATCCACCGCGCCCGCAAGGAGCTATGAATGTCCACCGACCCTCAGTCTGTCTCCGATCCCATCTGGTTCAAGTCGTCATACAGCGGCGGTAACACGACCGAGTGTGTGGAGGCAGCCTTTGTGTCGGCAGGTGTGCTGGTGCGGGATTCCAAAACGCCGGACGGTCCCTGTGTCAAGGTATCGACCGATGCTTGGGCCAGGTTTGTTTGCCGGTAGCTCTGTGCAATGACTGTGGCCGTCCAAGGAGGTACACGAGCAGCCATGACTCGGAACCCAGGATCGCTGGCCCGACCACCGCAGATCACACAGCCAGGCTAGGGACTGCCTGAACGCCAGGGGGATCACCGAAGCACCCCGCGCACTAGGGTGCGGGATGTGCGGCGCCTCCTCGTTCTCTTCGACCTCGACGACACGCTTGTGGACCGGCGGGGAACGCTCGACAGATGGGCCGCCGAGTTCACCGCCCGGCATGGACTGGGGGACGAGGAGCGGGCTTACGTTCTGGGCATGGTGGCCGAACGGGCCTATCCGTCCACCTTTGACGCGATCCGCATCCGATATCGGCTGCCCACGTCGGCTGACGAGTTGTGGCGCGCATACTGCGCCGACATAGCAGCCTTGGGGTCGTGCCCGTCAGAGGTCCTCGACGGCTTGGCCGAGCTGCGTGTGGCCGGCTGGCGAGTGGGGGTGGCGACCAACGGTGCGGTGGACATCCAGCGCTCCAAGCTGCGGGCCACCGGTATCTCCGAGCGCGTGGACGGCGTCTTCGTCTCCGAGGAGGCCGACGCGCGCAAGCCGCAGACCCGTCACTTCGCCCTGGCCGCAACCCGCTGCGGCACCAAGCTGGGCGACGGCGGCTGGATGGTCGGTGACAACCCGGTCAACGACGTCGGCGGCGGACGCTCCGCTGGGCTGAGCACCATCTGGATCAGCAACGACCGCTCCTGGCCGCTGGGCAATCCCGAGCCCGACCACACGGCGCCGCATGCACGCGCCGCCATCGACCTGCTACTTCTGCACTCCGCCGACCACACGAGGACCACGACATGACCGAAACCGTCGGGTTGTTGCACCCTGGCAGCATGGGATCCGCCTTCGGCTCCCAGCTGCGCGCTCGTGGCCACCTCGTGCTGTGGTGCCCCGACGGACGCAGCGACACGACCCGCCGCCGGGCCGAGCATGCGGACCTCGAAGCCGAGGCACTGCCCGAGCTCGTCTCCCGCTCCGACGTGCTGCTCTCCCTGTGCCCTCCCGCCGCAGCGGAGGAGACCGCCGCCCAGGTAGCCGAGCTCGGCATGGCCGGCGTGGGCACGATTTATGTTGAAGCAAACGCCGTCTCACCGTCGCGCGTGCAGCGAATCGCCGATCGCTTGGCCCCGATGCCGATCATCGATGCCGCCGTGGTCGGATCGCCTCCGGTGGGCGGCAAGTCCCCGACGCTGTATCTGTCCGGCCCTGGCGAGAAAGCCGACCGGATCGCCGAACTCTTCGCCGGCACCAACGTGCGGACCCACGTCCTGGGCGACAGCATTGGGAAAGCCTCCGCACTCAAGCTCGCGTACTCCAGCTACCAGAAGGTCTCCCGCGTGCTGGCCGCCGTCGCGTACGGGGCGGCGGACTCGTACGGTGTCGCGGACGAGCTACTGGAGATCGCGGCCAAGCGCACCCGCAGCTACCTCGTGGAGACCGACTACATTCCCAAGACCGCTGCCCGTGCATGGCGTTGGGGCCCAGAGCTTGAGGACGCGGCGGCTCTGCTCGCCGACGCCGGGCTGCCAGACTCCCTCATGCGCGCCGCTGCGGTGACGCTCGCCCGGTGGGACAGCAACAGAGACGAGTGCCTGGATATCGCCGAGGCGCTGGAAGCCTTGCGAGCCGAGGGGGACCTGGACAACCCGAGTTGAGCAGGGTGTAACCCGCTGGGCTGTCAGGAGCGAGGTGACATGGTGCGGACGATGTCGTCGATCCTCTGTGCGGCCTCACGGGGTGCTGTCGTATCCGTGTCCACACGCAGCTCCCACTGAGCCCGTGGATGAGCAGCGAGATCGGCCTGAGTGGCATCCCACGCGGCCAGGCGAGCGGCCGTGTCTGTGTCGCCCCGCTGGGGTGATCGTCGGGCGGTGGTCTCCTTGGAGCACCACAGCAGAACGCGCACCCAGCGCGCCGGGAAGAGGGCGGTCACCTGCTCCATCCCCACCATCTGGCCGAGGTGGACGACGGGGGCCCGGCCGCCCTCCATGGCCTGGTCGAGGCCGGGCCGGTCGACGATGTAGATGTTGCCGTACCGGTCGTTGCGGTAGATGACGTCGCCACGTGCTTCTAGGGCGGCCAGCTGCTCCGGTGTGCCCATCCGGTAGCCCTTGGTCTTCCCAGTTCCGATCTTCAGCCGGGTGAACGGCACGTACCGCGCTTCGAGTTCGGTGAGTGCCGCCGCGATCGTGTCTTTGCCTGCCGCTGGCGGCCCGTACAGCAGGATTCCCTGCCTCACTGGAACACCGTCCCGAAGACTTGGCGCACCTGGTCCGTGAGCGATATCGCGGAGCCGAGCCGGTTGTCGACAACCAAGTGCGGTACTACGGGCCGCAGTTCGAGATCGATTCCGCTGGCGTACGTATCCCAGTTCTGGAGTTTCCAGCTGTCCCGGGCGGCGGACCGGAAGCTGATGTACTCGTGCATCGTGTCGAGGTCGCACTGAATCCAGACGACAGCGACGGTGACGCCACGCGCTTCACAGCGGTTGATCAGGCGTCGCATCCATCGGTGATCGGTGGTCTCGGCGATGAAGGGCGCGGAGAGTACGGTGCTGATCGCGCAGTCGACGTTCGCGTACGCGGTCTCCAGCAGGCACTGGTACTCCAGCGGGCGGACCTTCTCCCGGTAGAGATCGGTGTGCCGGTCGTTGGGCTCGCTGCCCATTTCAACAAGGAGCCGCTCGACGAGCGGGCGCGTGATCGGGTCCTTGTCGAGGACGGGCCATCCGGTGAGCTGCGATACGAAGCGGGCGAACTCCGACTTCCCGCTGCCCGCATAGCCGCCGACCATCATCAGCGTCGGCCGGTTCGGATCACCGCCGGTGTGACGCCGCTTCCAGGCGTCGAGGATCCGTTGCTGGACGCCCAGGCCGTCGGCGTCCTCCGCGCTCGGTGCCAGCTGGTGCAACGCCCGTTCCACGGCCAGAACGTGGGCGCCGTTCTGCGGTTCGCTCGACGCGGTGAACCTGAGCTTCGTGGCCTCGTCGGGCAGAGCGTTACGGAAGCCGAGCTCAGGCTCGGTCGCGCGGTACAGCAGGCAGTACGCGCGACGGTAGTGCGGTCCGGGATAGACCTCACCCTGCTCGTGCTGCCACAGCGTCTGGAAGTTGGCAGCCGGCACCGTGAGCCCCGCAGCCCGGGCCACCTCGCGCAGCTGCTCGCCCGCGCCTTCGAGCGTCAGGCCGTGGGCTTCGCGTTGTTGTCTCAACTTGTCCGGGCGCCACCCCGGGCGACTCTTACCCACCGCGCCTACCGCCTGCCCATCCCTGGTCATGATCCGGAGCCTAAGTCTGCCTGTCATGAACCCGTGTGTAAGCGGATGTTGAAAAGTCAGACCAACCGGCCATGAGCTGCTGATGAGCAGCTTCGGCAACAGCTCGTGATACTCCGCACACCTCCGAGCCGCTGTCATGGTCACACCGACGCGGCGATCGCTTACCCGCCTCGGTCTCCAGTATCCGTACGAGATCGGAGGGGCGTCACCATGCGCCATCGGCCGACGTGCACCCCCTTGTCGACGAGTCCGTCCGCGATCGCCTCACACCCAGTGGGCGACGTACTGCTTGGCACTTCACTCCAGCGGAGTTCTGCTGCTCCGGCTCCCCGCCCGGCCGCAGTGATACTCGATCTCTTCGGCACGCTCGTCGCAGCCCCGAGTACGGTCGAACGGAGGGCTGCCGCCGCCCAGTTCGCCGCCATCCTGCGTGTAGCCCCGGCGGTCGCCGAGTCGGTGCTGTCCGACAGTTGGCAGGCGAGGCACGACGGGCAGCTGGCGTCCACTAGCGAGGTTGCGGCTCACCTCGTCGCCTGCTGCAACGCCTCTGCGGCCTGTGCGGATGAGCTGGAAATGCTCCTGGCCCGGCTCGCCCACGTCCGTCTCCAGGCCGATGCGGCTCTCCTGCGGGCGTTGGAGCAGCTTCGACGCGGTGGCGCCAGGCTGGCCGTCCTCAGCGACGCGTCCCCGGACATCGCCGAGGTGTGGAGCGGCAGCGATCTCGCGCCACACTTCGACGCTGTCGTGTTCAGCTGCCGGGCGGGTGCGGTGAAGCCCGACCGCCTGCTTTTCCGCGCGGCCCTGCGAGAACTCGGGGTCGCCCCGCGTCAGACCCTCTACTGCGGCGATGGCGGCGGCGACGAGCTGGCCGGCGCGGAGCGGGCCGGGATGGGTGCGGTGCGCGTGGAGCGTCGGGGTGGGCCGAGCGGCCTCGCGTTCGGCGAGACCGCTTGGTCCGGCAGGGCGATACCCGACGTGGAAGCTCTCCCCACCTTGCTGGACGGCTGGGGGCAGCGATGACCGGCCCGTACGCGTGGGCAGTTGAGAACGGCGCCATCTGCCGACCCCCCGCTCCGGTCGCCATGTTCCCGGCACGCGACACGACGCTCGTCGAGACGCGCTACACGGGGTTGTGCGGAAGCGACGTCGCAAAGCTCAATCACCCGTGGCAAGGGCAGTTGCCCGAACCGTGGTACCCCGGGCACGAGATCGTCGGCATCGATACGGAGACGGGGAGCTGGGTCGCAATCGATCCGTTGGTCTCCTGCCGCTCGTGCCACTACTGCGACCGCGGCCATGTTCACCTCTGCCCACGACTCCGGCGCATCGGGTGGGATCTTCCCGGAGGTCTCGCCGACTGCGTGAGAGTGCCCCACGACAGCATCATCCCGCTTCCCCATCTGCACGATCCCGCGCACGGAGTCCTCGCCGATCCGATGGCGGTGGCTCTGCACGGAGTCCGCTGTGGGCTACGGGTGCCTCTGGGGCGGCTCGGCGTCATCGGGGGCGGCGTCCTGGCGGTGTGCACGGCCATCTGCGCGGCACGGGCGGGGTGGGACGTCCACATGCTGGTCAGGGAACCCTCCCGGTCGCATCAACTGCGCTACGTCCTCGACCAGCACATCACTCTCCACTCTGCCGAGCTGCCGGCGTGCGACGTCGTCGTGGACGCCGCGTCCGGCCAGAGCGACTCCCCTATACGCCAGGCGCTGAAGGCAGTGCGTGACGGCGGAACGGTTCTCGTCCAGAACGCCTACGCGCCCCGCGTCGTTCTCTCGGTCCCCCTGCGGGACGTCTTCCGTCGCTCGATCACCCTGCGCGGCTCCTTCTCGTACTGCCGTGCAGACGGCCACGACGACTTCCGAGACGCCATCGACGTCATCGCCAAGGGCGGCGACTGGGCCGCCCTGATGACCCGAGACCGATTCCCCCTCAGCGAACTGCCACAGGGACTTGCGGCCCTGAACAACGAAGCCCGCCATCGCCCCTTCAAGGTCCTACTAACTTCCGACACCTGATGGAAAGGAGCCCACGCCATGGCGGTCACAACGCCATTGCTGGCCCACAAGATCAACTCACCCGCCGACATCCCACCCCGGGACGTGCACGACGGAATCACGCGCATTCTCGCTTTACCGGAAGGCCACACGCGCGACGTGATGCTGGGAAGCGTCCTGACAGGACTGCTTCTGCGGGGACCGAGGCTGGAGGAGGTCGAGGCCGCGGTCCGAGCCGCGACGGCCCTGGACCGAAACACTTGGGACTTCCACCAGCCGCCGGAGGGCATGCGGTTCGTCGGCTACACGGGCAGCGGGAAGAAGACCTTCAAGACGATCAACCTCAGTACCGCCGCCGCGCTGGTGGCGGCCACCGGGGGAGCACACATCGCGAAACTCGGATCGCGCAGTGCGTCGTCGAAGACCGGGTCTCGTGACTTCATCGACCTCGTGGGGGCGACGAGCGACACGGTGCCGCACCAAGAGATGGTCGACATCACGGCAGAGGTCGGCTTCGGGTTCTTCTCCATCGAGAACCGCGTACCCGAGTTCGATCGCCGCTACGGAGGCAGATTCCAGGCCGTGCACGCCCTCAGCCTGGCGTTCCCCGCCCTCCTCAGCCCGGTCACCTGTCCCGCCTACGTGTACGGCCTCTCGCACCCCGCGGTCGGCGCTTCCGCCCGGCTGCTCTCGAGACTCGGCCTGCCAGACGTGACAGTCATCAACTCCAGCCTTGGCAAGGCGGTCCAGGTCGACGAACTGATCCCCGAAAGCACCGTTCGGGCTTGCCGAATCAACGCCGGCCACGAGGACCTGACCTTCAACGACGAGGTGCGCAAGGGCGCGGCCTCGATGCCGCAGGACCTGATGTCCGTCGCCCAGCACGAGGACCCGCAGGAGAACGTCGCCGCGGCGATACGCGTACTGGCAGGGCAGGACACCAGCCAGGCGAGGAACGCGGTCGCCCTCAACGCGGCCCTGCTCATGCTGATGTCCGAGGCCGCGCCCACCATCCAGTCCGGTATCGACACAGCCCTCACGATCATCGACGTCGGCGCGGGCCTGGACACGCTGCAGCAGTTCGTACGTCTCACGGGTGGCGCCCCGGACAAACTCCGCTCGCTTCTGCGGCCCGTCTCCCCGACAGCCCTCCTGGTCAGCCCTGACAGCAAGGAGAAGGCACCATGCTGACGCACGACGAACTCGCGATCGTCCACCTGGTTCTCAACACCGACTGCAACGCCTGGGACCTGGCACCGACCAGCGACTCACCGGGGGTATGCCGGTTCTGCTACCGGGAGCGCAACCGGGTCAAGACGGACCCGGACACCGTCCGCAGGGTCATCGACCAAGTCCGCGCCGAGTCCGAGGCCCACCGGGTCGTGTTCACCGGCGGCGACCCCGTGATGCCGTACGACAACCACTTGGAGGTCGCCCTCCAGCACTCTAGAGAAGTCGGCTTCGAGACCAATCTCCATACCAACGGGCTGCTTCTGGGAGACCGTTACGCGGGACTGCGCGACCACGTGACCCTCTACTCCCTGGCCGTCGACGGTCCGAAGGCGGACTCGGCCGACTGGTTCCGCGGGCAGGGCTATTTCGAACGGTTCCGGTCCAACGTCGAGTTCCTCGTCGCCGACCGGCGCCGACTCGCCTTCAACTCGTTCACCACGGCCGCGTCCGTGCGGGAGCTGCCGCGGCTCGCGGAGTTCGTCGCCGGCATCGCTGATCGCACGGAGGTCGAGTACTGGCTGATCTCCCAGTACCGGCCCATCGGCCGTGCCAGCGCGGGCAAGGCGGAGCTCTACGGCTTCGAGCGGACTGACTTCGTCCGAGCCGTGGACGGGGTGCGCGGCACCGTCGCCCCGGTGGAGATCTTCGCCCAACCCACACGGGCGCCCGAGGACCCGTACCCGTTCCGCGTCTGGGTTCTCGCCAACGGAACGGTCACCGCGGACCTCGGCAGCGTGGCCGCGCCCCGCAACGCCGTGCTCGGGAACCTGCTGGCCGACGGCTTCGAGCCGCTGGTCCGCCGGGCCTTCGCCCTACGAGAGCAGCCTCAGTTGGAGGGGATCGCATGAAGTTCGACACCGCGTACTACGAGAGCGTCATCGACCAGCATCAGTACGAGCACTTGGGGCTCGGCACCATCGACTTCGCCCTTGCGGGGATGAGCCCCGGCGATCTGCTCACGAAGTGGGTGTGCCACACCGGGGCGCGGGAGTTCGCGGACGCCGTCGCGGGGGGTCGGCCGGCGATCGTCACCACCGGCGTCGGGCTCGGGGGCCCGCCGCACGCCGGCACCCTCTTCCAGCTGCTGCGCGCGGTCAAGCTCCAGCAGTGCGGACTCGATGTGCAGATCGTGCTGGGCGACCTCGACTCCTACAACGCACGACGCACGCCGCTGGACGCGGTGCGCCGCCTGGCCGACCAGTACGAGGAGTTCGCACTGGGGCTCGGCTTCGACCCGGGGCGCGGTGTACTGCGCCGGCAGGAGGGCGAGACCGACGTCATGGCCACCGCGTTCCTGCTCTCGCGCCATCTGGACGACGACGACTTCCACTGGGCGGAGGAGGACCTCGCCGGGCTCTACCGCAACCACGGGGTCTTCGACCACCTCAACTACGGCATGAAGCAGGCCACGTTGCTGATGGCCGCTGACTTCGTGCACCTGCTGCGCGAAGGACGGCACGTGCTGGTGTCCCTGGGCGTCGACGAGCACAAGTATGTCGCCCTCGCGCGCCGTGGGGCCGAACGCTGGGGTCTGCCCGCCGACCGGCTGGCCGGTATCTACACCAAGATGATCCCGGGCTTCGGGGGCCTGCCGAAGATGAGCAAGAGCATCCCCGGCTCCGGAATCGATGGCTCCATGCCCGCCGAGGACATCAGGGCCCTGCTGGCGGCGGACACCGACTCGGCGCCCTCCGACGACGGGTCGGCCCTACTCCAGATGTACGCGTGTCTGCCTGAGGTTGGCCAGGCGGAGTATGACCGTGTCTCCGCCGCGCGGCGCGCCGGAGACCGGGAGTGGCGTGTGATCCGAGAGGAGCTCGTCGAGCGGCTGATCACGCTGTTCTCCTGCTGGCCGAAGTAGCAGGCCCCCCTCCGGGGGAGCGCCGAACCCGCGGCCGTAGCAGCCGTGTGCCCTCTGCCGCACCACACACCCGAGCACGCGAGCAAGCAAGGAGTCTGACTGTGCACGCGGACACCACGACCACCTCACAGCCCCTGACCGGCCCTGATGCCCGGCAGCCCCCGGCCCTCGCCGAGTCCTCGCATCCGATAGGCGGCCCTGAGACCTTCTTCATTCGCCGCGGCTACCGCAGCCGGAGCGAGGTCGAGTACTTCCTTGACGAGACGGACGACACCGTCACCTGGCAGCCTGACGTCTATCCCTACGCCGCCGAGCGGGCCGAGGAGCTCGGCCGTGACGTCGTGATCGACATCGGCTGCGGGCAGGCGGGCAAGCTGGCCTCTCTCGCCGCCGCGCACCCCGACTGGACCGTCGTCGGCGTGGACTTCGGGGACAACCTCCGCTGGTGCCGCGACAACCACCCATTCGGACAGTGGGTGGAGGTGGACCTCGAGTCGGCCGAGCGGCTGCCGCTCGACCCGGACCTCGTCCGCCGGTCCGTGGTGATCTGCTCCGACGTGATTGAGCACTTGGTGGACCCGGCCCCGACGCTGTCCCTGATCCTGGGACTGCTGCGGGAGGGCAGCGCCGCTGCCGTCCTGTCCACGCCGGCCCGTGAGTGCCGCAGCGGCTACGACACCTCTGGACCGCCGCGCAACCCCAGCCATGTGCGGGAGTGGGCAAGCGACGAGTTCCAGGCGCTGCTGCGGGCGTCCGGATTCGAGATCCACTACGCGGGCCTCACCCGAAGCGACGACGCCTCCAACGGTCTGTCCACCCAGCTGCTCCTCGTCGGCGTGGGAGGGACGGAGGTGGGAGAGCAGTGACGGTGGTTCCCCGGTCCCGGGGCCTGCGCGTCGTTCACCTGCCGGCTCGTACCCCGTACGCGTGGAAGCTCCAGAGCCCTGACTTCCACATCCTGAACGGGACAGAGATTCCCACGGGCGAGACGGTGCCAGAGGCGGTCAGCGCCGCATGGCTCCTCGAACACGGCCCTCTCACGTGGCTCGACGTCCTGCACCTGCACCACATCGATTTCGAGGACCTTGCCACGCTGGAGCGCCTGCTCGACGCGTGCCTGGGCTACGGAGTCAAGGTGGTCTTCACGGCCCACGACACCCGGCCCATGGTCGGCAACGCCGAAGGCTTCGTCGAGCGGCTGCGGCTGCTCCGATCTGCCGAGGTCAGCTGGGTCTGTCTCACTGAGGGATCCGTTACAAAGCTGACGGAGGTTCTCGACGAGAGTCCCAATGCAGCGGTCATCCCCCACGGGTACGTCGTTGCCCCCGAGTCGGTGGCTGACGTGGAGCGCGAGGCGAGGGGCCCGGGGGCCAGGTACCTCATGTTCGGTGCCTCCCGGGCCAGCAGGGACCAGTTGTCCACCATGGCCAACTGGAGCCTGGGGATCACGGATCCCCACAGCACGCTCCACGTCCTTCTGCGCGCGTTCAGCCCTGCGGACTTCGCTGACCGCGGCCGTGCTCCGCTGGTCCTGGAGACCGCCGGGCGCGACCCCCGTATCCGCCTCACCATGCGCCCGTATCCCACGGACGACGAAGTGGTCAGAGCTGGGCTGGTTTCGGACTCCCTGCTGCTGCCGTACCTCTGGGGGAGTCACTCCGGGCAGCTGGAACTGGCCTTCGACCTGAACCTGCTTCCGGTCTGCTCCCTCACAGGGCACTTGCCCGAGCAGTACGAGCGGCACGAGGGGCTCGTAGAGGAACCCGAATGGTTCGATTGGTCGCAGGGGCATCCCAACCTCTTCGGAGAGAAGTTCCTGACCGCGCTCGAGAAAGCGGCAGCACGGCTCGGCTCCAAGCCCCGCCGCCTCGACCGCGAGTTCCTCGACTACAGGGCCCAGGAACACAGGACGATCCTGGACGACTACGCCCGCGTGTACGGGGGTGACCGGTGAGCGCCCCTCCGCGTATTTCGTGCGTGATCCTGTGCCACAACTACGGCCGGTATCTCGACCAGGCCATAACAAGCTGTCTGGAACAGGAGCCCGGAAAATTCGTCCTTCACGAAATCATCGTCATCGACGACGGATCCAACGACGAAACCGAGGAGGTATGCCGTCGCCACGAAAAGAACGTCAAGGTCATCCGGAGGAGCCAGCAAGGTTTCGGCCAAACCTTGACCGACGCCTTTCTCCTCAGCACAGGCGACTGGGTGGCTCCGCTCGACGCCGATGACTGGTTCCACCCATCGAAGCTGCGTACATGCGCCGAGGCGATGACGGGTGAAACGCTGTTCATCGAGCACTGGGAGAACGTCGTCGACTCCCACGGAAATCCGAAGCTGAAGGAGCCCCACCCGGGCGGAAACACGAGCACGTTGGTGGTCCATCGCGACACCGCCCTCAGCCTCCTGCCGGTGAGTAACGAGATTTCCTTCCACGCGCTGCGCGAGGCCGGCCGGGGTGCCGTCCTCCGGGACCCGTTGACCTTCTATCGGGTGCACCCGCGCAGCATGACCGACCGAATTACGCCCGGCCTGTCACAGGATTATCGGGCCGAGGTGTGTCTGGGACTCTCGGATCGGCTCCGCACTCTGTGCGGGAATCCTCCAGCCTGGGCGACCACTGGCCAACTCAGGCGAATCTCCCAGCATTTCCGTGCCCTCGCTTCTGGGCACAGAGTGGAATCCGCCCTGCAGCGAAATCAACGCCTATCCGCCGTGATCCTGATTCCGGGAATGCTCATCGCCACCCTCCGAGCCCGGGACCCAATAGCCCCGTGGCTCCGGTCCCTCTCCAGCGCGATCGCGGGTCGGCCGCTGGTCCGGCTCACGACGGACCAAGGCAGACTCAATCGTGATCATTCTGCCGATGCAACGAGGGCGGCGATGATAAAATCGCCGCTTCCAATCCCTACTGGTCGGGCCAGTTGTCCGACCCAGGAGCGTATAAGCGCCATGAGCCGTTTGAGCGAGTCCGTCACCCGCGTCATGCACATCCTCGATGGAGCGGACCTGGGCGCGGACTATACGGTCGCGCAGCTGCTCGACGAGACAACAGCCCGGCGCTCCCTGGACCTCTCCGACCTCTCCCCCCAGGAGCAGGCCACCCTGGTCGAGGGGCGCACGAACCACCTGATCCCCTCGGCCGCGGTGCTCGCCGAGAAGATCGAAGCCGCGCAGGCCGCCGGACGCCCGTTCGTCGTCAAGTACGGCATCGACCCGACCTCGCCCGACGTCCACCTCGGCCACGCGGTGCCGATCATCATCGCCAGCCGTTTCCAGCGGATGGGCCACCACGTCGTCTTCATCATCGGTGACGTGACGGCCAAGATCGGTGACCCGTCGGGACGGTCCTCGGATCGACCGCCCCTCACCGACGAGGACATCGCCCGCAACCTGAGCGGCTACCAGCAGCAGGTCACGCCGTTCATCGACTTCGAGCGGGCCGACCTGCGCTTCAACGGCGAGTGGCTGAACAAGGTCACCCTGCCGGAGCTCGTCGGGGTTCTTGCCCGGGTGCCGGTCTCCATGTCGCTCCAGCGCGAGGACTTCCGCACCCGGCTAGCCGATGGCCATGGGCTGTCCGTCGCCGAGTTCGTCTACTCCGTCGTCATGGCCTGGGACTCCGTGGCCATCGACGCCGATGTCGAACTCGGCGGTGTGGACCAGCTGTTGAACCTCCAGATGTGCCGCAAGGTCATGGAGATCTCGGAGCAGGACCCCGAGGTCGTCATCACCACCCCGCTCATCGAGGGCACCGACGGCACGGGCACCAAGATGAGCAAGAGCAAGGGCAACTACGTGGGCTTGACGGCGTCGCCTGATGACGTCTACGGCCGGCTGATGTCCATCCCCGACCACCTGACCGAGCCGTACCTCCAGCTGCTCACCGAGTGGACGGACGACGAGATCCGCGTAATCACCAAGCGCCTGGAGGAGGGGACCGCGCACCCGATGGCCATCAAGCGCATCCTCGCCGGCGAGGTGGTCGCCGCCCTCCACGGCCTGGACGCTGCTGCCGCCGCTCGCGCGGAGTTCACGGCGCGCTTCTCCAAGCGCTCTTTCGCGGACACCCAGAACCTCCCCGTCATCTCCCTGAAGGACCACGCCGAAGACACGCTCGGGGCGCTGATCAGCCGCACGCTGGACTTCGCTCCCAGCATCTCCGCCGTGCGCCGCGTGGCTCAGCAGAAGGGCCTCCGTCTGATCCGCGAATCGAACGGAGACCAGCAGCCCATGCCGCTCACGGAGGCTTCTGTTCAGCAGACCCTCGGCGAAGTCGTCAGCGAGATCGGGGCACTCGAAGGATCCGAGCTGTACCTCAAGGTGGGCCGCAAGGTCGCCCGCATCGACGTCTGAGAACAGGCTCGGCGCCGACTCACCTGCGAGCGAGTCGGCACCGTTCTGTTTGCTCCTCGCTGCAACCGACAGGCGTGTTGTCAGGGCCGACGCCTCCCGGGTGTGACCAGCGCCACGGGAACCCCCTCCCCCACCGCGGAGAGGTACATGTGTGAGTTCCAACGCTGGCGATGGCAGAGACGAAGACGGCCGCTTGCGGGCGCGGGTGCGGGGTGGGGAGCGTGAGGCGTTCTCCGAGCTGTACGAGCTGTACGCCACGGCCGTGTATCACCATGCCCTTCGGCTGACCGGTGACTGGTCGGTGGCCGAGGAGGTCATGTCCGAGACGTTTCTTGCCGCCTGGCGGGGGCGGGGGGATGTGGCCGTCGAGGGTGGGTCGTTGCGGCCCTGGTTGTTCGGGATCGCCACCAACAAGGCGCGGAACGCCGATCGGGGGCTTCGGCGGCGGCTCGCCTTTCTTGCTCGGCGGACCGAGGCCGAGACGATGGACGACTTCGCCGAGGACGTCGTCGGACGGGTGGACGACGCCCGGCGGCTCGCCGAAGTGCGGCGGGTGATGCAGCGGTTGCGGCGGCATGAGCGGGAGGTCATCGCCCTGTGCGTGTGGGGCGGGCTCGACTACGCGCAGGCCGCCGAGGCTCTGGGGGTGCCCGTGGGGACCGTCCGGTCGCGGCTGTCGCGGGCTCGGGCGCGGCTTCGGGAGATCGTCGAGCGTACGGAACAGCGGACGGAACAGCGGACGGAACAGCCGACGGAACAGGGCTCGGATCTGCGCAAGGATCAGCGCACGGGTCAGCGCAAGGAGCAACGCACGGGTCAGCGCACGGAACTCCGGGGGCGTCGCGGAGAGGTACAGAGTGAGACCGCGTTCGCGGTCCTGCCCATTCAGGAGGAAGCCCGATGAACTCCACTCCGGAGGAACTCGACGAACTCGGGGAACTGGAGCGGCTGTTGCCGGCCGGTCCCGTCGAGCGGGGGCTGCCGTCCGGGCGTCACTCCCATCACAAGGACGTTCTGATGCAGCTCATCGACCGCGATCGTGCACGCGAGACGAACGGCGTTCGCGCTCTGCCCGTGCCCAGACCCAGGCCTCGCCTGTTGTCCCGGCCCGCGCTCGTCGCCGGTGCCGTCGCCGTCGCGTTGGCCGCCGGGCTCACCGTCGGGGTCGGCTCGGGACGGCACGACGGCGGGGGTACGGCGGCTCGGCCCGGCGCGAGCGGCACGGGTGGCAGTGACAGTCGCAGTGCCGTCGTCACCCTCGACCGGATCGCCGCCGTCGCCCTGCGGACCGACGTCGAAGCGGTGGGCGAGGACCAGTTCGTGTACGTGCGGAGCAGGACGGCCGGGAACGAAGGTGTCTTCGACGGGCCCGTCGAGCCGGGGAAGCCGCAGGAGCGGCAGGTGTGGTTCTCGCAGCAGGCGGGGGCCACGATCGATGTCGGGCTGATCCGCGAGGACGGGCAGGACTGGCCGATCGAGGTGGGCGTGGTGGACGGGACCGATCCGAAGGACGCCGGGATTCCCGCCGGGATCGACCGGCCCACCTACGCCTGGCTCGCCTCCCTGCCCACCGATCCCGAGGCGCTGCTGAAGCTGCTCTACACGGAGACGCCCCTGGACGAGACCCGTAAAGACCGGGGCCAGGCCGTCTTCAATGAGATCGGGAACCTCATCAGGGAGCAGATCATGCCTCCCGCCACCGCCGCCGCCTTCTATCGGGCCGCCGCGCGGATTCCCGGTGTGACCGAGTTGCCCGACGCCGTCGACGCGGCGGGACGGCACGGAATCGCCATCGCCCGTGAGGACACGGCGGACGGGACCCGTACGGAGTGGATCTTCGACCGCACCACCCTCGGCTACCTCGGCGAACGCACCGTCTTCAGCCGGGACACCGAGCGGGCCGAGGCGGGGACGGTCCTGTTCACCAGCGCGGTGCTGGAGCGGGCCGTCGTCGGCAAGCGGGGGCTGGAGCCCGGCGAGCGGCGGCGGGCGGGGAGGAGTTAGCCGGGGAGGAGTCAGGGGGCGTCCGGCTCCGTTCTTGGACGCCTCGCCGCCGCGCGGACTCGTTTCGTGCGGCCGTGTTCCGCCAGGAAGGCCAGTACGGGGGCCGGGACGCCCGGGGTCTCGGTGAGTCTGCGTTGCAGCCAGTCGGAGGCGGCGGACAGGGTGGACGGGCTCCAGGAGTGGGTGGCGGTGGCCTGATGGACGAGCGTCCACTCCTGTAGGCGGAGGGTCAGGAAGGGGTCGTCGCCGATGGCCTCCGTCAGCGGGGCTGTCCAGGTGTGCCACGTCCGGTCGTCGATGCCGGCCAGTTTCGCCGCCCGTCCGTCCAGGTGTCGGACCACCGCCGCTCGGGCCATCTGGCGGTCCGGGTCCTCGGCGAGGATGCGGCGGATCAGCGGCGCCTCTTCTGTCGATGGGGCCGCGTCGAGGGCCCGCAGGTGCTCGGCGAACCTGGCGTGTTCCGGAGGTTCGGACGGCTCGAAGGGTTCCGGGGGTTCGGACGGCTCGGACCGTTCAGACGGCTGGGACGGCTCGGACCGTTCAGACGGCTCGGACGGCTCGGACCGTTCAGATGGCTCGGACGGTTCTGAGGTGGCGTCCAGGAAGTTCGTCATCGCCTCGTGTAACGGTAGGGGGCTCGCGGACAACACCCCCGCGAGCCGGGGGCGTCATGCCTGCGCGTTAGCCTCGCATGCGTAAGCGATACGGGACCGACCAGGAGGCAGACAGGCATGGCGAAGGTCGCGAAAATTGCGGACGTTCCCGGTGCGGTGATCGCCGCCGGTGGACTGGTCGGCGGGTACGGCGTGGCCCGGTGGACGAGGCAGCGGCCGCTGGGCGGGGCCGTCCTCGCCGTCGCGGGGGCCGCTGCGGCGCGGCGGTGGCAGCAGCGGGCCGGCGGGAAGGCCGCCGGGGCGCTGACCGCCGCGTACGTCGTCGCCTTCGCGGGGTCGCATCCGCTGGCGAAGAAGGTGGGCGCGTGGCCGGCCGTCTTCGGGGTCGCGGGTGCGGTGGCGGTCGCGTCGTGGGCGGTCGCGGACCGGAAGGGCGCCTGATCGGCCGACGGCCTCAGGAGGAGTGCGGCGGGTAGGCGCCGTACGGGGACGGGGCTGCCCCATAGCCGGGGGACTGCGCCGGGACTCCGTAACCCGGGGTATGGCCGGGAGCCCCGTAACCGGGAGTCGGGCCCGGAACCCCGTAACCCGGGGTCTGGCCGGGAACCCCGTAACCGGGGGGCTGGCCCGGTACCCCGTAACCGGGAGTCTGGCCCGGTGTCAGAGGCGCCGGTTCTCCCTCCGGGACCGGGACCGGCCCCGCACCCGGGCCCCACAGCGGCTCGGGCTGCCGCTGGTCCTCCGGGTCGCGTCCGAGGGCCGACCTCAGCGTCACCCCGTACCGGCCGTTCAGCCGCCGGATCTCCCACACCGACAGGGCCGTCACCGAGAGCGGGCCGCCCAGCAGGAAGCTGTAGAGGACCAGCGGGGGTGCGGCCACGTCGGGGCCGTCGAACAGGCTCAGGACGAACAGGGACCACACCAGGAACGGTGAGATCAGCGCGGGCAGCAGCTCGTGGACGTCGCCGACCCGGAAGCAGCAGTTGAGCGCGTGCGCCGCGGCGACCAGGGTGAACAGCGCCACCACGCCCAGGACGAGCGCGGCGATGAGCATGGCGATGACGAACACGAAGAAGGACAGCAGCCAGGCGAGGGTGCCCGCCGCCCGGATGTCGGCCCACGGGATGATCTCCGCTCGCAACAGCTTCGTCATCAGCAGGGCACCGCCGGCGCACACGCCCGCGCCGAGCAGAATGGCGCCGAGCGCCGTGCCCGGGCCGGTGAGGCGCCGGACGTAGACGGCGCGGAGCGTGGGGTCGGCCATGCCGATGAAGACGCTCAGGGTGATCACCCCGGCGACGAGGGCGATCCCGCAGCCGATCAGCACGTCCAGCAACTTGCCCAGCAGGATGTCCTGGCCGCTCTCGGCCAGCGGGTAGGCGAACAGCATCCACACCGACGCCACGACCCCCGCCCAGGTACGACCGGACTGGAGCCGCTGGACGACCGGGTCGCCGACGCGGTCGGGACGGGACGCGGCGGCGATCGCGACGGCGGCTCTGAACGGGTTGAGCGAGGAGGGCAGCGCGGCCGACAGTCCTGTGCGCCTGGTGTTCACTGCGACGTCTCCCCCGAGTACGTGACGGTGGTTCACGTGTTCGCACGTGCCACGACGGGTCACCTTATCCGATCTTTACCGGCGGCCTCCCCCGATCTCCGTTCCCGGTTCCTGCCCCGACCGGAACGCCCGCCGGTACCCCTGACCGACGCCTCCAGCCCGTCGACGCCCGTACGACGCCCGTACGACGCCCGTACGACGCCCGCACGGCGCCCGCACGGTGAACGCCCCCGCGCTCACCTCCCCGGAGGCGGACGGCGAGCAGACCCGGTACGCGGGACGGCCGTCGGGCATCCGCGCCCGGCCGAAGGCGTCGAGGCGGACAGATCGACGACCGTCCAAATCGCCATGTCCACCAGGGTGTTCAACCTGCCGTGGGCGACGGAGACGATCCTGATGATCGTCCGGCCGGGGGCGACCACCGGCGCGCAGGGCCTGTCCGGGACGCGCCCACTCGCGGGCGGACTTTTCGTTATCCGCGCGCCCCGCGCCCGTCTCCCGGTCATGCACCTGACTCGACCTCGACAGAACAGCGTCAGCACGGGCGTCAGCACGGGCGTCAGCCGCCGGAGCATGCTGAAGGCCGCGGGCGTCGCGGCCGGGGCCACCGCCCTCGGTTACGCCGCGGCACCGACCGCCACCGCCGCCGGCTACGCCCACCCCGGCCTCCTGCACACCCGCGCCGATCTGGCCCGGATGGCCGCCAAGGTGAAGGCCGGCGCCGCGCCCTACACCGCCGGGTACGCCAAGCTGACCGCCAACCGGCATGCGCAGAGCGGCTGGACGGCCAACCCGCAGGCGACCGTGTACCGGGGCTCGGGCTCGCCCCAGAACTACACGATCCTCTACAACGACCTCCACGCCGCCTACCAGAACGGCCTGCGCTTCCACGTCAGCGGCGAGAGCCGGTACGCCGACACGGCCGTCGCGATCCTCAACGCCTGGTCGGCGAAGCTCACTTCGCTCGCGGGGTCGGCCGACCGGTTCCTGGCCGCCGGGCTGTACGGCTACCAGGCCGCCAACGCCGCCGAACTCGTGCGCGACCGGCCCGACTTCGAGCTCGAACGCTTCCAGAAGCTGCTGAGCACGGTCTTCTCCCCGCTCAGCGAGAGCTTCCTCGTCAGCCACAACAACGCCGTGGTCACGAACTACTGGCCCAACTGGGACCTGACCGCCATGGCCTGCGTCCTCGCCACCGGCGTCTTCTGCGACGACAGCGCCAAGGTGGAACAGGCCGTCGAGTACTTCAAGAGCGGCTCCGGGCTGGGCGCCGTCAGGAACGCCATCCCCGTCGTGCACGACGACGGTCTCGCCGAGTGGCTGGAGGCCGGCCGCGACCAGGGCCACGCGCTGCTCGGCGTCGGCCTCATGGGCACCTTCTGCGAGATGGCCTGGAACCAGGGCATCGACCTCTACGGCTACGACGACAACCGCTTCCTCAAGGGCGCCCAGTACGTGGCCAAGTGGAGTCTCGGCGGCGACGTCGCCTACACCGCCAACACGCGCAGGAAGGGCGCGATCGGAGGCTGGTCGGGCAAGGAGACCGCTTCCGACGCGGCCGCCGTCGACCCCACGATGACCCGGCCCATCTGGGCGATGATCTCCAACCACTACACCAAGCGCCGGGGGCTCTCCGCGCCCTACCTCACCCGCATCGCCGCCAAGGCCGCGCCCGAGGGCGGCGGCGGGGACTACGGCCCCAACAGCGGCGGCTTCGACCAACTCGGCTTGGGCACCCTGGCGTTCACCCGGGACGCGCAGAGCAGGGCGACGACGGCCGTCCCCACGACGCCCACCGCCTCCGCCTCCCCGGCCACGGACGGCTCGAACGCCTCTGACGCCTCCGCCGCACCCTCCCCCACCTCAAGTCCCGCCACCGGCCCGTCCCCCGCCGGAAAGACCGGCGATCTCGCCTCCACCGGCTCCACCGACCTCGTCGCCTGGACCGCGACCACCGGCCTCACCGCCCTGGCCGGCGGCCTGCTGTTGCTGCGCCGCCGCGGACGGACCCGGGACGCGGCCGAGTAAGCGCCCAGGGAGCCCTCCTCAGCCCGCCCCCCTCCGCCCGCCCCTACGCCCCCAGCCACCGCGCCACCGTATAGATCACCAGCCCCGCCAGCGAGCCCACCACCGTGCCGTTGATCCGGATGAACTGCAGGTCACGGCCGATGTTGGCCTCGATCTTGCGGGTGGTGTGCTCCGCGTCCCAGCTCGCGACCGTGTCGGTGATCAGGGAGGTGATCTCCTTCCGGTACGTCGTCACGACGTGCACCGCCGCGCCCTCGACCCAGCTGTCGACCTTGTCCTGGACCTTGCGCTCGGTCGCCATCCGCGCGCCCAGCGACAGCAGGGAGGCCCGCGCACGCAGGCGCAGCTCACTGCGCTCGTCCTCCGCCGCCGCGACGATCATGGAGCGGACGGCGGTCCAGACGGACGCGATCAGGTCCTGGACCTCGCCCCGGCCCAGCACCTCGCCCTTGAGCCGCTCCACCCGCGCGCGGGTCTCCGTGTCGGACTGCAGGTCGGAGGCGAAGTCGGTGAGGAAGCGGTCGAGGGAGCCGCGGGCCGGGTGGGTGGGCATGTCCCGCATCTCCGCGCAGAAGCGCACCAACTCCTTGTAGACGCGCTCGCCGACCTTCTTGTCGACGAACCGCGGGGTCCAGCCGGGCGCGCCGCCCTGCACCGCGTCCATCACCGAGTCGCCGTGCAGCACCAGCCAGTCGTGGGCGCGCGTCACCACCAGGTCCACCGCCCGCCGATGACCGCCGTCCGCGACGATCCGCTCCAGCAGCTTCCCGATGCCCGGCGCGATCTCCTGGGCGTCGGCGCGCCGCGTGATGGCCTCCCCGACGACCGCCTGGACGTCCGAGTCGCGCAGCACCGTCAGCGCGCCCCGCACCGCGGTCGCCAGCTCCGCCGTCACCCGGTCGGCGTGCTCCGGCTCCGCCAGCCAGGCGCCCAGCCGGGTGCCGATGCCGACCGCGCGCAGCCGCTGCCGTACGACGTCCTCGGAGAGGAAGTTCTCCCCGACGAACTCGCCCAGCGAGACGCCCAGCTGGTCCTTCTTGTTCGGGATGATCGCCGTGTGCGGGATGGGCAGGCCGAGCGGGTGACGGAACAGCGCGGTGACCGCGAACCAGTCGGCGAGCGCGCCGACCATGCCCGCCTCCGCGGCCGCCGCCACATAGCCCGCCCAGGCGCCCGCGCCGTGGTGGGAGGCCAGCTCGGCGAGCACGTACACCACGGCGACGAAGAGCAGCAGCCCGGCCGCGGTGAGTTTCATCCGGCGCACCCCGCGCTGCTTCTCCTCGTCGGCGGGGGTGAAGGAGGTCATGGCTTTGTAGGACGTCTTCCCGCCCGGCGCGCCGCCCGGCCCCCGGTCCGGCGCCCCGTCCGGCATCCTGTCCGCCGCCGCTGCCGCTGCCGCTTCGGTAGGTTCCATTTGCTCCACCCGTTCGGTGATCCCGCGCACATTGTCCCTTCCTGACCGACTCCCGGAACGAATCAAGAGTTCCCGACGTCTGTCAGGTGGTGACCGTCAAGCACCAGGGCTATGCCCTCCTGTCGGCGATCGTCGCACTTGTCGTGGCCCTGTCCGCGGCCATATACGTCGGGGCCGACTACGTCGGGGCCGCCGCCGATCGTGGCCCGGGGCACCGCCGGAGCGTGGACATCGCCGCCGGGGGCTCCGGCCGCGCCGCGCCCGTCTCGACCGGTGTGTGGGTCGGCAGCTGGGCCGCCGCGCCCGTCGGCGCCGAGCCGGGCACCGAGGCCGGCCTGGCGGACCGCACGGTCCGCAACGTCGTGCACACCAGCGTCGGCGGGACGAGCGCCCGTGTCACCCTGTCGAACCTCTACGGCGCCCGCCCGCTCACCGTCACCCACGCCACGCTCGCCGTCGCGGCCGCCGAGAACAGCGCGGCGGCCGACCCCGGCCGCCTGCGCCGGCTGACCTTCGGCGGCGCCACGACCGTCGTCGTCCCGGCCGGCGAGCAGGCCGTCAGCGACGCCGTGGCCCTCGCCGTCCCGGCCGACGCCGACGTCCTGGTCAGCGTCTACTCCCCCACCTCCGCCGGACCGGTCACCTACCACCCGAACACCCGGCAGACCGGCTATGTCGCCGTCGGCGAGTCCACCGAGGACGTCACCGGCGCCGCGTTCACCGCGGCCGGCACACGCTGGCGCTATCTGACCGCGCTGGACGTCCTCGGCGACGAGGCCGACGGCACCGTCGTCGCGTTCGGCGACTCCATCACCGCCGGCGTCACCTCCACCGTCGGCCGGAACCGCCGCTGGCCGGACGTCCTCGCCGACCGGCTGCGCACCACCGCCGACGCCCAGGGCGACGCGCCCCGCTACGGCGTCGTCAACGCCGGCATCAGCGGCAACCAGGTCCTCGTCGACGACGACGCCCGCGGCCTGCACCGCTTCGAACGCGACGTCCTCGACCGGGCGAACGTGAAGGTCGTCGTCATCGACCTCGGCGTCAACGACATCCTGCGCAACCGGGCCCTCGCCGACCCGCAGGCGATCGTGGCCGGGCTGCGCACCCTCGTCGACCGCGCCCACGCCCGCGGCGTCAAGGTCGTCGGCGCCACCCTCACGCCGTTCCGCGGCCACGCCCGCTACACCGCCGCCCGGGAGGACGTCCGGCAGCAGATCAACCGGGCGATCCGGACGGGCACTCTGTTCGACGAGGTCGTCGACTTCGACAAGGCCCTGCGCGACCCGTACGACCCGCGCAGCCTCCGCGCCGAGTACGACTCCGGAGACCGTCTGCACCCCAGCGACCGCGGCTACCGGAAGATGGCGCAGACCGTCGACCTGGCCGAGCTGAAGGGATCCGCGCCCGCCCGGCTGTAGGGCTGGAGGGGACTCAGTCCTCGCCGGACCGCAGTTCGCGCTTCGCCGCCTTGCGCTCCAGCTTCTCCTGCCGCCGCGCGGCCCGCGTCTTCTTGCGCTCGACGCCGACCCCGCCCCAGAAGGCGAACCCCGTGACGATCACCCGCGGGGCCCCCGGATCCCCCACGACCCCGCTCTCCCGCTGGTCGAAGCCGCCCATCACGCCGATGCCGCGGACCACCACCTCGACGCCCGGCGGCACGGTGAGCTGCACCCCGCCCATGATCGCGACGCAGTTGATCACGACCTCGTCGGCGGCGAAGTCCGCCTCGCGCAGGTCGATCTCGCCGCCGCCCCAGAAGGCGAAGCAGTCGAAGCGCCGCGGGACCGTCCAGCGGCCCTTGCGCTGGAAACCGGACAGCACGGCCACGCCCCAGGTCGACGAACCCTCGCCGCCCACCACCCGCCCGTCCCAACTCCCGTCCGGTACCGGCTCCTTGCGCAGCGACAGGACCGGCGGAGGCGTGACCCCGGCGACCGGCAGGTCCCGGGTGATCGGCGCCAACTCCCCGTAGGTGCGCGCCTTGTACGTCTGCTCCAGTCGTTCCTCGAACTCCGCCATGTCGAGACGGCCCTCCGCGAGGGCATCCCGCAGAACCTCCGAGACCCGCTCACGATCGGCGTCGGAGGCACGGAGTTCCGCAGGACCCGGGACCGCGTCGTCACTCATGTCAGCAGCCTACGATTTCCCGGGCCCCGGCACTACGGCGGACCGGCCGGCCGCCGGTCCGTCGTGCTGCCGCTCCGCGTACATCTTCGCGATCACGGCCTCGATGTCCGGCTCCCGCACCGACAGGTCCACCAGGGGATACTCGGCCGCGATCCGGGCGACGAGCGGCGCCGCCGAATCCGACGCCGGGAACGCCAGCCACTGCCGCGGACCGTCCACCTTCACCACCCGCGCCGCCTCCCCCACGTCGATCGGCGGCAGCTCCCGCTCCAGGTCCACCACCAGCGTCCGCTCGCTGTCGCCCGCCTCGTGCAGCCCGGCCAGCGCGCCGTCGTAGACCAGCCGGCCGTGGTCGATGACCATCACCCGGGAGCAGAGCTGCTCGATGTCCTGGAGGTCGTGCGTGGTGAGCAGCACCGTCGTGCCGCGCTCGGCGTTCAGCTCGCGCAGGAACTCCCGCACCCGCGCCTTGGAGACGACGTCCAGACCGATCGTCGGCTCGTCGAGGTAGAGCACCTCGGGATCGTGCAGCAGGGCCGCCGCGATGTCGCCGCGCATCCGCTGGCCGAGCGAGAGCTGACGGACCGGAACGTCCAACAGGGCGCCGAGGTCGAGGAGTTCGACCAGACTGTCGAGGTTCTCCCGGTAACGGGCGTCAGGGATGCGGTACATGCGGTGCATCAGCCGGTAGGAGTCGATCAGCGGCAGGTCCCACCACAGGGTCGTGCGCTGTCCGAACACCACCCCGATGCGGTGCGCCAGACGCGTCCGCTCGCGGGACGGGTCGATGCCGGCCACCCGCAGCCGGCCGCCGCTCGGGGTCAGGATCCCCGTCAGCATCTTGATCGTCGTCGACTTCCCGGCGCCGTTCGGCCCGATGTAGCCGACCATCTCACCGCGCGCCACGGTGAAGGAGATCGCGTCGACCGCCCGCACCTGCCGCAGCTCCCGCTTCAGGAAGCCGGTCTTCCTGCGCACGTCGAAGACCTTCTCGACGCGATCCAGCTCGATGAAGGCGTCCATGGTGTCCCTGCTGCCCATTGTCGCTAACTCCCCGTACTCCGATACGACCTGAGCCCCGTCCGCCATGCCAGCCCCGCCACCGCACAGCACGCGGCCGCCACCAGCGGCGCAGCGAACGCCGCCCCCTCCGGCAGCCCCAGCGGACAGGGCCGCCCCAACACATAGGTGGCGGGCACCCAGTTGACGAAGGCCAGCGGAACCACGAAGGTCACCCCCCGCACCAGCTCCTTGCCGAACACCGTCGGTGGGTACTGCAACAGCGTCTGGCCGCCGTAGGTGAACGCCGACTGCACCTCCGACGCGTCCTGCGCCACGAACTGGAAGGCCGCGCCCACCACCAGCACCGCGGCGAAGATCACCCCGCCGCAGACCAGCGTCACCGGCACCAGCAGCGCCTTCACCGGCGTCCACGCCACGTCCATCGTCACCAGCGCATAGCCCAGCACCAGCGCGCCCTGCATGATCCGGCTGACACGGCGCAACGCGAACCGGTCCGCGGCGACCTGCGCCAGCAGCGGCGCGGGCCGCACCAGCAGCGTGTCCAGCGTGCCGTCACGCACGCGCGTGCCCAGCCGGCCCGCCGACCCGATCACCAGGTCCGCGAGCCCGAACGACATCGCCGACAGCCCGTAGAGGAACGCGATCTCGGGCAGCGTGTACCCGCCGAGCGAGTCGACCTGCGAGAACATCAGCAAGATCGCGACAAAGTCCAGACCGGTCACCAGCAGCCCGCCCACCACGGTCATCACGAAGGACACCCGGTAGGTCATCGTCGACCGGATCCACATCCCGGCGATCAGCCGATAGGCCCGCAGCCCCTCCGCGAGCCGCCCGCTCTCGTCCCGCTCACCCACCCTGGACCACCACCCGCCGCGTCGCCGCCCCCTGCACCAGCCGCCCCACCGCCAGCAGCACCACCGCCCACACCGCCTGGAACGCGAACGCGGGCAGCGGATCGACCTCGCCCATCAGCACGTCGGCCGGCATCTGCAACAGCGCCGCCCACGGCAGCGCCGCCACGACGTCCCCGTACGGCTGCGGAAACGCGTTCAGCGGCAGCGCCATCCCCGAACAGAACATGCCGGTCACCATCAGCACCTGCAACGCGCCCGTGCCGTCCAGCAGCCAGAACCCGCTGAGCGCCACCAGGAACCGGATCCCGTAACTGACCAGCATCGCAAGGGCGACCGCCACCAGGAACGCCAGCCAGGTCACCGGATCGTCCGGCAACGCGGTGGGGAAGAACAGCGCCCCGAACGCGAACGGGATCACCCCGCGCCCCAGCAACTGGAACAGCGCCCGCCCCATGTCGCTCGCCAGCCACCACGCCTGAAGATCGGCGGGCCGGTACAGGTCGATGGCGATCTCACCCGTGCGAATGCGCTCCATGAGGTCGGTCTCGAAGCCGCCGCCCTGTATCGCCAGCGTCGCGTACAGCGCCTGCCCCAGCCACACATAGGTGACCGCCTGCGCCTGGTCGTAGCCCCCGAGGTGCGGCCGCTCGTCCCACAACGCCAGGTATGTGTAGACGAGGATCAGGCCGAAAACGGTGTTCGTGAACACCCCTGCGGCCGTGGCCACCCGATACGTCGCGTACCTTCTGAAACCCCCCGCCGCGACGGCCGCGTACAACCGCGCCGATCCCAAGGCAACCGTCCTCCTCGCCCGCTAGTGCCGCGGCAGGCAACGTTTGCCCGTCAAGGAGCGGCGTCCGGTGCGTGCTCTCGGTGTGCCGGCCGGAAGTCCTCGTACTGGACGTA
>NZ_JBFAKW010000085.1:0-40237 GCF_040655955.1 Streptomyces sp. NPDC050263
GAGCGGAGCTCACTCTCCGCTCGGTACGGGCTCAAGGAGGAACCACCGTCCAAGGGCGGCTTCGCCCGACCTGCGCTGCGCAGGACAACATGTCTCCGCCTCCCCGGAGGCGGCTTCCTGGCCCAGTAGTCGATGCCGGCCGTGTATCCGCCGAAGGCGCGATGACGTTGCCGCCGCGGGCCTGGATCGCGGCGATGTCCCGTCCGAAACTCGCCCGGACGATCGGCTGGGTCGAGTCGCCGTTCCAGTAGGCGGTGCAGCGGGCAGGCGCAGCAGGCGGTGCACGAACCCGCCGCGGGCGTCTGGAGGAAGGCCATCGTGAGGTACTTGTTGGCCGACCCGGCAGCGAGCGCGGGCAGCGGCAGGGGCAGGGGCAGGGGCAGCCGACGGTTGCGCACCGCCTCCCCCGAGCGCCGCCCCGACCGGGCGTAGTCGGGCGAAGTTGGAGGAACGCGGTGACGTGGAGGGCGCGATCGCCGTGTACCGGCAGGCCGGTGACTCATCCGTTCGCCAGGGCAACAAGGAACGGGGGGCTGGGCGGAGAGGGTGCTCCCCCAGCGAGAGGCGGACACGACAGGCCTCTTCGTTCCCCGTGTACGGGTGGTTTTCCACGTACGGATCGTGAGTTCAGCGCCGGGCGAGTTCCTGCTGCCAGACGGGGCTCTCGAAGTAGTGGTTGTCGAACTGCTCGGAGCTGTCGCGGATGGCCTGTACCGAGGCCTCGCCCTGGTACACCCGCTCCAGCAGCCGGTAGTAGTCGAACCGGTCCATCCCCGGAGTGAAGACGACGAGCATCTCGGCCTCGCTGTCCGGTGCCGGGGCGAAGGCATGCGGCACGGTCGGCGGGACGGTCAGGAAGTCGCCCTCGCTGAGCGTGAGGATCTGCTCGTCGAGCAGGATCCGCATGGACCCGTTGAGCACATAGAACATCTCCGTGGCCCGGGTGTGGAAGTGCGCGGGAGCACCGGGCGAGCCCTTCTGCAGCGTCGCGCGGTTGGCGGTCAACGCACCGTTGGTGGCGTTCGCGTCGGCCAGCAGCGTGATCAGGCTGGTCGCTCCGTCCTGCAGTGTCTCGGCCTCGTCGGCGCGGACGAGGACGGGCTTCGAAGCACTTGTGAACGTCATGGTCACTCCCGGGTCCCAGTGGTTCTGTCGACCGGCGTCTCCGGTGACACCACTGAATCTAGGCCCCGGAAAGACCTGGAGAAGGGTGCATTGAAGGCAAGAAATCATGGGTCAATCAGGCGGTGAGAGACCCGGGATCGTGGAGAGTTCCGTTCCCCGACTCTCCGCAAAAGAGCAACGGTGTGCGCTCCACCGGTCCCGCGGAAGGCTGCTCCCGCCGAGGAACGAGCCGCAATGCCGACAACGAGGGTGCCTGGTAGCCCGGAAGTATCGTCGTGTGGGACCGGCTGAGCACCCCATCTCCAAGACGGTGAAGGCGCTCGTGGCCGGCCGGGAATGGCTGACGGTGGCGCTGCTCCCCGGGTGTGCGCCCGAACTCAACCCGGTCGAGGGCCTGTGGGCGCACATCAGGCGGAGCCTGGCCAACCTGGCCGGCCCGCGCCCTCAACGAGTTGGAGACTCCGCTGCGCAGGCGACTCAAGGCGCTGCGGTACCGGCACGGTATCCTCGGCGGGTTCCTGGCCGGGACGGGCCTCGCTCTCGACAGACCGAACTGCCCCTGTTACGCCGAAGTCAGCAGGGCGTCGGAGGTCGGTGCTCGAGCGCACGATGTCGTGGCTGTCCGGTCACCGCAGACTCAGCCCCCGCTACGAGCGCCGTCCACGACTGCCTGGCCTTTCTCGGACTCGCCGCCGGCCTGTGCTGCCACAAACGCCTCGTCCGCCTCACCACGTAGGACACGGTCTGACCAGCCCCGCGATCGATGAAGCGGATGGCGTCTCGGATCAAAGGAGGCTACAGGGACTCCAACGGGTCCAGGGCCACCTCTGCCCAGATGGTCTTGCCGATGCCGGTGTGGCGCGTGCCCCATCCGCGACTGAGTTGTGCCACGAGCAGCAGGCCGCGACCGCCCTCGTCGTAGGTACGGGCACGACGCAGGTGGGGCGCCGTGTTGCTGGTGTCCGAGACCTCGCAAATGAGGTGACGGCCCCGGATCAGGCGCAACTCGATGGGCGGTTCGGCGTGCCGGATCGCATTCGTGACCAGCTCACTCACCACCAGTTCGGTGACGAAGGACGCCTCCTGCGCGTTCCACGCCTCGAGTTGCGTACTGACGAGTTTGCGCGCCCCGGCCACCACTGCGGGATCGGCCGGCAGGTCCCAGGTGGCGACGTCCTGCGGGGCGAGCGCCTGGGTGCGGGCGACGAGCAGGGCGATGTCGTCGGCGGGGTCCTTGGGAGGCACAGTGGCGAGCACCAGGTCGCAAAGATCGTCCAGGGACGTCACGGGACTGGCGAGAGCGCTGCGCAGACGAGCAGTCCCCTCGTCGAAGTCCTGCTCGCGGGACTCGACCAACCCGTCGCTGTAGAGAACGAGCAGGCTTCCCTCGGGAAGAGTGACCTCGATGGTTTCGAAGGGCAGCCCGCCCAGCCCCAAGGGGGGACCGGCCGGTACGTCCAGGAAGTGCACGGCGCCCGCGGGGCTGACCACAGCGGGGACCGGGTGGCCCGCGCGGGACATCGTGCAGACGCGGGAGGTCGGGTCGTAGACCGCGTACAGGCAGGTGGAGCCGAGGCCGGTGGCCATCTCGGCGGCCTGGTCCCACGAGGCTCCGTCGGCGTCCGTGTCAGCCGAGAGCCGGATGACCAGGTCGTCGAGATGGGTGAGCAGTTCGTCGGGGGGAAGGTCGATGTCGGCGAGGGTTCGGACGGCCGTCCGCAGCCGCCCCATGATCGCCGATGCCTGCACGCCGTGCCCGACCACGTCGCCGACGACCAGGGCGACCCGGGCGCCGGACAGCGGGATCAGGTCGAACCAGTCCCCGCCCACCCCTGCCAGTGTGTCCGTCGGCAGGTACCGGAAGGCCGCCTCCACCGCGGGCTGAGCGGGCAGCCGCTGAGGGAGCAGGGCTGTTTGCAGCGCCAGTGCGGTCTCCCGCTCGCGAGCGTATCGGCGCGCGTTGTCGATGCAGACCGCGGCCCGGGC
The DNA here is from genome assembly GCF_040655955.1 of Streptomyces sp. NPDC050263. Classification (NCBI taxonomy): domain Bacteria; kingdom Bacillati; phylum Actinomycetota; class Actinomycetes; order Kitasatosporales; family Streptomycetaceae; genus Streptomyces; species Streptomyces sp. NPDC050263. Next base: position 3,112 of record NZ_JBFAKW010000085.1, read on the forward strand.
GGTGATCTCCTCGGCCAGCAGCAGATCGCCCTCGCTGAAGGACTCCGGCCGTTGGTGGCGCAGGAACACGACCACGCCCAGGGTGTGGCCACGGGCCGTCAGCGGCACGGCCATGACGGAGTGGATGCCGAAGGTGCGGACCGACTCCTCCCGTCGGGGGTTCCCCACCGACCAGTCGGCGGAGTCCGGGTCGAACTCGGTGTGGAGCACCGGTCGGCCGGTGGTCAGGCATTCCGCCGTGGGGGAGCCCGCTGCGTAGGTGTCCACCTCGCCGGGGCGCAGCACCGCCTCGGCGATGCCCGGAAGCACGGACTGCTGGGCCACCCGGCGCAGCAGGAACGAGCCTTCCGCGGTCAGCCCGGACATCGCCGCGCCCGGCGGTGGCGTCTCGGCGCGCTCTACGTCCGGAAGAAGATCGACGGTGGCGAAGTCGGCGAACTCCGGGACGGCGACATCGGCCAGTTCCTGGGCCGTGTGGGCGACGCTCAACGTACTCCCGATGCGGGCGCCGGCATCGTTCAGCAGCTGGAGCCGTTTGCGCGCCCAGTACTGTTCGGTCATGTCGTGGGCCGACAGCCCCACGCCGCGCAGTACGCCGTCCTCGTCGCGTATCGGGAACAGCGAGAGGGACCAGGCCTGCTTGCGGATCTCTCCGGCGACCTGTACCCGAACCTCCACGTCCTCGGGTTCACCGGTCTCCAGCACTCGCGCCATGCACTGCTCCACCCTGGCGAACTCGGGGTGGGCCACCAGCTCGGCGTGCCGAAGCCCTCGCATCTCCGCCTCACTCAGATTCAGGGCACGTTCGGCGTAGTGGTTGGCCTGTCTCAGGCGCAGGTTCGTGTCGTACGTCTCCAGCGAGCAGCAGGACGCCTGGTAGAAGCTCCACGCGGCCAGTTTCTCCGTGTCCTCGTCGGCACCGGTGCCGGCGAGCGGGGAAAACACCAGCCAGTCGGGGGCGCTGCCCTCCTCCCGCCGGTGGTGGGCGAGCAGACGGGCTTCCACCCGGTGCCCGTCCTGGTGCCGCAGTTGAACCGTTCCGCTCCACCTCGGCAGGGCCGACAGCCGGCGCAGCGCTTCTACGGAGATCTCTTCGTCGAGCAGGTCGGCGGCCGGTGTGCCGAGAACCCGTGCAGACGCGTAGCCGAGCAGTCGGCAAGCGCCCTCACTCCACTCAGCGACCATGCCGTGGTCGTCCACAACGGCACGCGCCGTGAGTGAGTCATCGGACGTGTCGCCTGAGCTCGGCGGGTCGACGTCGTGGGTGTTTCGCCGTCCCTCCACCCTCTCACCTCCAACCCGGAATGCGCTTTCCGATCAGGTGTGCGGCTCTTTCTTGCATCCCATATTGCTATGTTTCCGGTATAACCTCCCGATCTGCACTCCTGGGCCAAGCCTGGGCCTTGGTTACGATCCGCCTGCCGGTGGTGACACTTGGTGCTGACGGCCAGGTCGGGGGTGGGGGCTTCTGCGGCTCCCCGGGAGCCGGGACTCGATCGGACTTCTTCCCATGCGCAGGGCGAGTGCGTCTCGGACGGGGTGGCGCCTTGGCTGCCCGCGGCAATCCCCATGCTGAACCGCTACCCGACTGGCGATCTGATCGCCGGTGCCTGCTGAGAGATGGGCCGGTCCCGGCAGATCGCAGCGAAGTCGCAGGTGGCGCAGGTGGCGCAGGTGGCGCAGGTGGCGCAGCATGAGGTCTTGCGGGGCATGTCGCTGTGGCGCAGTCGGCGGCCCGCCTCGGCGACCTTGCCGGAGATCTCCGTGAGCAGGGTGTCGTCGACCCGACGGCGAAGTCTGAGTACGACATGCCCCGGGCTCCGCGTCTGCACGGTCGGTGAAAGGCAGACCGAGCATCCATTCGATGCGGTCGCAGATCCAGGCGGCTTCTTCTTGCGGTGTACTGAACGAGAGAGTCGGCAGGTCTCCCCGCTCGTAGTTCTGAACGCCTGGCGGACGTCGCCGGTCGCCACCCAGACCTCCACCGTCCCCTTGACGATGCCGTGCACACCGACCCCGAACTCCTGCGGTGAGCAGACTCCGCTCTGCCTGGGCGCACTGGTCCTCAACCACGCCGCTTCCAGCGAATGGCGACGCCGCTGCTGCCGTACCCAGCACACGGCCACCCGCATCGGGCAATGGCGTACCTGGTACGACCAAGAGCACCAGTCGCTCCAGGGCGTCGCGGACCGCGAAGGAACGAGCCTGGCCACGGTTCGCCTCGCGCTGCTCAAGTACGGCGTCCGACTCCGCCCCGCCGTATCCCAACCGGGCCGCCCGAGAAGGAGGTGCGTTCCACCAGCCACGCGTGGGTCACGGCGCACGCCGTGACCCACGCCACCACCATCTCGCCGGCACCGCCGCGCACCGCAAAGGTGACGCGGGTTTGATGGTGATCCGAGCTGCGCCGGGCTGGCTGTGGCGGTTCCCGCTCACGTGCCCGGCCGCCGGGCCACTGGTCAGCTGTGCTCAGGGCGTTCGATGGACACCTTGGGCAGTTTCCGGGCCAACCATTCCGGTAGCCACCAGGCCCATTTGCCGAGCATCTGCATGACGGCGGGGACGATGAGACATCGGATGACCACGGCGTCGAGAAGGATGGCGACGGCCAGCCCGAGCCCGAACTGCTGGAGCATGCGGTCGGAGCTGAGGACGAACGCCCCGAAGACGAACATCATGATGGCCGCGGCGGCAGTGATGACCTTGCCGGTGGAAGCGAGTCCTTCGCGTACGGATTGCGAATGGTCTTCGGTGCGCGTCCATTCTTCGTGGATGCGGGAAACGAGGAAGACCTCGTAGTCCATGGACAGTCCGAAGACGATCGCGAAGATCAGCGCTGGGATGAAGGCTTCGATGGGGCCCGGCTGAGCTCCGAACCAGCCGTGCTGGAACACCAGGGTGATCACGCCGAGCGCGGCGGAGATGGACAGCAGATTCAGGATGGCTGCCTTGACGGGAATCCAGATGGACCGGAAAACCAGCAGGAGCAGGAGTGAGGAGACGCCGACGACGACGGCGACGAACAGGGGCAGCCGGTCGGCGAGTGTTTCGGAGACGTCCTGGGAGGCGGCCGTGGCACCGCCGACCAACACCTCGGCGCCGGTGGTGTGCTCCAGGGGCGGGGCCACGTCGTCGCGCAGGTGGTGGACGAGGTCCACGGTCCCCTCGTCCTGCGGAGAGGTCGTCGGGTAGACGAAGACGGTGGACAGCGCGCCGTCCGCGGAGGGCAGCGCAGGGCTGGCCTCGGCGATGCCGTCGGTGATGGCGAGCTGTGCCTGGACGGCCTTGCCGGCTTCTCGATCGCCCTTCACCAGGACGATGAGCGGCCCGTTGAAGCCGGGTCCGAAGCCCTCGGCGAGCAGGTCGTAAGCGTGGCGGGACGTGGTCTCCTTGGGGTCGTTGCCCGAGTCGGCGAAGCCCAGGCGCATGCCCAGTGCTGGTGCGGACAGGGCCAGGAGCGCGATCACGCCGACCAGCAGGGTCGGGATCGGGCGTCGCTGCACGGCGCGGGCCATGGCGCGCCAGCGGTTGCCTTCGGTCTTGCCCTGCTGGGCGGCCTTGGCCTGCCGCTTGAGTACGTGGCGTTGGATGCGCCTGCCGAACAGCGCCAGCAGGGCAGGCAGCAGCGCGAGGGAGGCGGCCATGGTGATCAGGACGGCGACGGCCACCGCGAGGGCGATGCCCTGCAGCGAGCCGAGTCCGAGGGCGACGAGGCCCAGCAGGGCGACGATGACTGTGCAGCCGGCGAAGAAGACCGTGCGGCCGGCGGAGTCCAGGGCCGTGCGGCCCGCCTCCGCGGGCTGGAAACCGGCGAGGAGTTCATGGCGGTAGCGGTAGAAGATCAGCAGGGCGTAGTCGACGCCGACCCCGAGACCGACGAGCATCAGGATGGGCGGGGTGAAGTCCGCGACGGTGAAGATGTGCGAGGCCAGGGCGATCAGGCCGATTGCGCTGCCGACCGCGAACAGCGCGGTGAGCAGCGGCAGTGACGCCGCCAGCAGCGAGCCGAACAGCAGCACCAGGATGACCAGGGCGGCCACGATCCCGGCGAGTTCGGCGGTCGGGCCCGCCTTGTCCTGCGCATTGCGCGCGGCCTCGCCGCCCACCTCGACCTGTAGGTGGTCAGTGGCGATGCTCTGCGCGGTGTCGATGATCCGGGCGACGTCCTCCTTGGGGACCTCCTCGGTCTTGCCGTCCAGCGTGACGGACGCGTAGGCGATCGTGCCGTCCTTGGACACCGCCGAGGCATCGGAGAAGGGGCTGCGCACGTCGGCGACCCCCGCCATGCGCTTCACCTCGGCCAGGATCGGCTCGATGCCGGCCTTGGCGCTCTTGATGCCTGCGGCGTCCTTGAACACGATCTCGACGCTGTCGCCCGCCTGCTCACTGCCGTGTTTCTTGAACAGGTCGGTGGCCGCCTGGGAATCGGTGCCCGGCAGCGAGAAGTCGTTCTTGTACGCGGAGCCGGCAGCGGTGGAGCCCACCGTGATGGCGGCCACGACAGCCACCCAGAGCACGAGGGCGGCCCAGCGATGACGCTGTGCCCAGCCGGCCAGGGCACCGAACCGTCCGACGGGCGCCGACGTGCCGCCCTGTGGCGCAGGCGGGGCAAGGGACGCGGCGGAGCCGCGGGGGGAAGACATGATGCCTACCTCGAATTCGAGCGAGTATTGCCTGGAGTCACCGCCACGCCCACAACCGCTCCGGCACCTGCGGGTACACCGAGCGCCAGCCCGGCGACCGCGTCACCGACCGTGATCGCGAATGTTCCGGCAGCGGCGCCCACGAGTGCGCCGACGAAGGCGGCACCGATCCGTGTGGGAGTGAGGGACGACGACATGCCCTCGATCGTGCTTGCCCGCCCCGGGCCTGGGCGTCGGCCCACGGCTGACAGCCGGCCTGCACCGACAGCAGGAGGCGGTGGCCGTGACGTACACCAGCAGAAGTACGTCCACGCTGCCGCGTACCTCTCCGGCACACACTCTCGACGCACATGCGGAGACATGCCCCAGGGTCTGACTGCGCTGCAGGCAGAATGAAGCAATGCCGCACCTCGACGTCACCCGCTTCCGCCTGCCCACAGGCCCGCGTGCCGACCTGGCGCTCGCCGGGATCGTGCTGGTGCTGGCAGCGGTGGCCGAGGGGCAGCGGCTGGGCTCGAACCGGGACGCGACCGCATCGGTGATCGGCTCCTGGTTCCTGGCGGTGGCGGTGTGTGCGGCCCTGCCGCTGCGCCGCCGCCGCCCGGTGGCGGTGGGATGGTTCACGGTGGTCGGCACGGGCGTCTACTACCTGCTGAGCACGGTCGACAGCCCGCTCGTCGTGATCCCGATCGCCGCGCTGTACGCGCTGGCGGCCCGAGGACGGATCCAGGCATCGGTGGCCATGGCCGCGGTGATGGTCATCGGGGTGGGCACGGGAGTCCTGGCCGGCACCGGCGACGTGAACGGTACGGCGGTGTTCATGCTGACCGGCTGGCTGGTGGCTGTGGTGGCGCTGGGCTCGATGCGTCACGGCCGGGTCGCCTACGCCGAGGAGGAGGCGAGGCTGCGCGCCACGCAGGAGCGGCTGCGCATCGCCCGTGAACTGCACGACGTGATCGGCCACAACATGTCGATGATCCACGTGCAGGCGTCCTCCGCCCTGCACCGGCTGCACAAGGACCCCGGCCGGGCGCAGGAAGCGCTGACCGCCATCAAGCAGAGCAGCAAGGAGGGCCTGCGAGAACTGCGCGCCACCCTCGGCGTACTGCGCCAGGTCGACGAAGAAGTGCCCACCGCGCCTTCACCTGGGCTGTCCAGGATCAACGAGCTGGTCTCCTCGGCATCCCGGGCGGGCCTGGACGTACGCATCGAGCGGAGCGGAACCCGCTCGCCGCTGCCGGCGGCGGTGGACCTCGCTGCCTACCGCATCGTCCAGGAATCGCTGACCAACGCCGTCAAGCACAGCGGGGCCCGGCACACCGTCGTCCGACTCCACCGCGGGGACCGGGAACTGACGCTCAGCGTCCAGGACGACGGACCAGGTGCCGCCCGCGCCGTGCACGGGGGCGGCAGCGGGATCGCCGGCATGAAGGAACGGGCGCGCGCACTGGGCGGAACGCTGAGCGCCGAGCCCGGCAGCGCGGGCGGATTCGTCGTCCGGGCCCGGCTACCGTTCTCAGACCACCACGAGCCGATCGGCGGGGCAGTTGATGATCAGGATCCTGCTGGCGGATGACCAGCGCCTCGTACGCGCGGGGATCCGCGGCATCCTCGACGACGAGGACGACCTGCACGTGGTCGCCGAGGCCGCCGACGGGCACGCTGCCCTCGCCGCCTGCCGGGAACTGCGGCCCGACGTGGTGCTGATGGACATCCGTATGCCCGGCATGGACGGGCTCGAAGCCGCTCGCCGCATCGCCGCCGATGAGCAACTGGCGGCGGTGAGGGTGGTCATGCTGACGACGTTCGACCTCGACGAGTACGTGTACGGGGCCCTGCGAGCCGGCGCCACGGGTTTCCTCGTCAAGGACACCGAACCGGCTGAACTCCTGCACGCGGTGCGCGTGGCCGCGCGGGGCGACGCGCTCATCAGCCCCTCCATCACCCGTCGGCTCATCGCCGAATTCGCCGACCGCCCGGTCAACACCCGGGAGCCCGACCAGCGCCTCGACGCCCTGACCGGCCGCGAACGCGAAGTCATGCAGCTGGTCGCCGCCGGCTGCACCAACGACGAGATCGCCGCACGGCTGGTGGTCTCCCCGCTGACCGCGAAGACCCACGTCAGCCGCATCATGGCCAAACTCGGCGCCCGCGACAGGTCCCAAGTCGTGGTCATGGCCTACGAGTACCGCATGGTCAGCCCCGGTTGGCTCACGGACTGAATCCCGGCTGCAGGTTCGCATACGGGAGACGAGCGGCCGGCGGATGACAAAACCGCGCCGGCCGAGCCGGTAGGTGAACCGCTTCAGTCCTCGTGTCCGGCCGGGGGCAGCCCGCTGCCGGCCCGGCAGCCGGTGAAGGACGCGTTGGGGCAGAAGGCGTCGAAGCCCATGCCGTAGCGGGCGAAGGATCCCCAGGCCGCCTTACGGACCTCGGGGTACTCGGCCTCGGTGAACGCCGTGCCCTTGAGATCCTTCAGGGCCCGCAGGATCGCGCCACGGGCGGTGAGGAACGACGGGTTCTTCGGGGTGAGTTTCAGCCCGTCGACGACGGCCTGCCAGGCGACCCGGTAGCCGCGCTGCTTGCTGCCGAGTTCCGCGCTGATCCGGCGGGTCATCTCCAGGAGCGCGGCGCACCAGATCTCGCCGACGTTGTGGATCTTCGTGTAGTCGAGTCCGCCCGTGGCCTTCCCGATGTCTCCGAAGTCTCCGGGGTAGCTGTCGTCGTACGGCCGCTGGCGGAAGCCACCCGGCCGGTCGACCACCCATTCGCCGACGACGGTGTGCTCCCGCTCCCGGAAGAAGTTGCGGATGGTGAGTGCGAAGTAGTCCGACCAGCCCTCGCCCATCGCCACGGACTGCTCTTCGCGCAGACCGTTGGCATCATGCAGGCCGCCGACAAGCCGGTTGGTCACACCGTGTGTGAACTCGTGGCGGAGGACGTCCACGTCCATGGCCGTGTGCCTGTTGGTTCTGGCGACCAGCCCCATGTTCATCTCCGCTGCCAGACCGTCGGCGCGCGTGAGCATATTGGCTGTGCCGAAGACGGGTCTGGGATGGGCGAGTGCGACGACGGGGTCGGCCCCCCTGCCCAGGCCCGAGAAGTTGACGGTCTGGAAGTTGCCGTGCTCCTCCGTGAAGTCGAGCATCATGAAGAAGTCGTGCATGTAGTTGCACACGAAGAAGATGTTGGTGACGCGTTGTTCCGCCGTGTCGGGGTTCGGGGCGAACACACCGTTGCCTGCCGCATCGACGTCGACCTGGAAGCTCTTGCCGGTGTCCGCGTCGACGGCCCGCACGTTGTTCCCGACGGTCGCCACGTGCCCGTTCCGCTGCGTGGCCCAGGGGCCGGGGAACCCGGGCAACGGCGTCGGCGGGAGTTTGACCGGATAGTCGGTCAGCGGCAGCGGAAAGGAGGCCAGGGCGGGCTCGGTCTCGGCCGGGTTCTGCCGGACCACCAGTCCTCCGACGACGTGATTGGTCAGGTCCTGGAGATACAGGACCTGGGGTGCCGACGCGTCCGCCGTCCTCTCGTCGGCCTCTACGAGCGCGTGGTACTGAACGGCGCCGTTCGCGCGAGAGAACCTGAACGACCAGACGAGACGGACGTCGTCGCCCATGTAGAAGTACACCAGCCGCCCGGGGATCGCCTCGTCGAAGGCGCCTGCCTCGAACGTCATCGGCTGATCGTTGCGCGCCTGCGAGCTGAGCCGACCAAAGCCGTCCGAGATATCCAGGACCGGCAGTTCGTCGGTGCCGAACGGGCCTTCGATCCTGATCGGTTCGGCGGCCTTCGCGGCGCCGACGGCCAGGGCCGTCTCGACAGGCACTACCGGCATCGTGGGCACGTTGCTCGGCACGCTCGCCGTGTCGCCGACGACCCTGTCGACCGTGCCGTCCTCGCGCAGCCACACCTTGGGGGCCATGCCCCACACGTCGATGCCGTTGAGTGTCTGCTGGAGGCTGACCACGTGCATGCCGCCGCTCGTGGTCGTCACCTTCGGATCGGCCTCGAACTCGACGGGCTCTCCGGCGGCGAAGCCGATCGCCCCCGAGACCGACGAGAGGTATTCCTTGGCGCGGGCGATGTAGTCGCCGTCGGCGGCGGCGGCACCCGCCCGGTCGGCGAGGCCGGCCGGTGCGCCGTCCACCCGCAGCTCGGTCAGATGTCCGGTGAAGCGGTTCACCTTGCTGTCGTCGGCGATGAGGGCGTGATGCACCGACTCCGCCACACGATCGGTCTCGGCGAGGAACGCCTCGGCGCCCTGGACCCGGGCGAGCCGGTCGTACTCCAGATCCCGCTTGTCGATCAGCTGTGTCATGACGGTTGCTCCTGTGCCCAGGCGCGAGGCCCGGCTTCTGTTGTCTTGTCGGTCACAGGCCCGCGAGGGTGAGGGCGGTCGCCGTGACCGAGCGGGCGATCGTGGCCGCGAACTCCGGACTGTGATCCTGGTCGTTGAGGGTGTCTCCGGGGGTGTGGTATTGCCTGGTGCCCGTGCCGGGCCCGCCGTCCAGAGCGAAAATGTCCTCGGAGACGGCGATCGCCGCCCACCCCCGCTCGTGGAAGCTGGCGTGATCGCTCCGGCCGATCGCCGGATCGGAAGGGCCCGTGAGCTGTTGGACCGTCACCGCGGGGTCGACGGCGGGGACGGTGTCCGCGACGAGAGCGCCCAGCGTGTCGGATGCGCCGACGACCGGCCCCGGCACCGCGGAACCGGCGTGGATCTCGACGGTGAGTGGGCTGCCCTGCCGGCGACCCGCGATCATGTCCATCTGGAAGACAGCGGCGATGCGGTCTTCCGCCGCGGCGGCGGCCCGCGCGTAGAACTTGCTGCCGACCAGGCCCTGTTCCTCGGCGTTGAAGAGCACGAAGCGCACATTCCGGGTCGGTGTCCTGCCCTCGTCGAGCAAATCGTGCAGGCACTCTGCCGCGGCCATGACGGCGGCGGTTCCGCTGCCGTCGTCGTCGGCGCCCGGTGCGGGGTCCACAGCGGGATCGTAGGGGCGCGGGTCACCGTTCTCGTCGAGGAATTCACCGCTGGAGGCAGTGGAGTCCAGATGCGCGGTGATGAGGACCGTGGAGTCCGCCCCGGCTACCTGATGCTCGGCCTCCACGTTGAACAACGGGCGTCCGCGCCACCGGAATCGGTGCAGTCGTACCCTCAGACCGAGGTTCTGGAAGCGGTCCGCGAGCGCTTCGACGACTCGAAGGTTGTCCGCGGCAGACACGTCACGGCTGCTCACCAGCAGCCCATCGCCGTCTCTGAGCGGTGCGACACCAGAGATGCGCGCGACATGGCCGCGGATTACCTCGGGGGTCACAGCCGTCCGTACCGCGGCGATCGTCTCCGCGGAGGGGCGGCCGTCTCCGGCTGCCGCCACGGGTGGGCCCGGCTCCGCCGGGCCTCCCGCAAGGCCTGCGGCGAGTCCTTGTGCCCATGCCTCGCCGGGGCGGGAGAGGAGTGCCGGGTCCGGAAGCAGCCGCTCGGTGTGGCCGGGCTTCGCGCCTGGCAGGTGAACGTCCTCGATCGGAGCGCCGGCGGGTGCGGCGACGTAGACACCGCCTGGTGCGGGACCCAGCGGGAGGAGCGGCGGGGCCGTGAGACCGGCGAGTTCGTCTGCGACGACGCCGAAAGCGGACGTGGCGCGTGTGATCGCCCTGTCCGGGCCGTCCGCGACGCCGTTGGCAGGGTCGCGGGTGCGGTCGTCGCGGATCAGGAAGGCCGCCGTGTCCTCCACCGGCCCCCGCAGGTCGACCGTGAAACCGGCCTGCTCGAGTGCCGCGGCGCCGCGCATGCTCGCCATGGCCAGCACGAGCCGCGCGGAGGCGATGTGCACGGGAACGACCTCGGTCTGGTTCGCGGCTGTCTCCAGTGCAGGCAGCCCCCGGTCCTCGGGCAGCTCGATCCGAGCCCAGAGGACGGGACGGTTCTCCAGGGCGGCACCGGTGAACACGGGGTGGGCCGCCGTACGCAGCCCGGCTTGTCCGGCGAACGCGCGCTCCTCGTGGTCCTCGCCCACGAAGACGCACTCGCCGGCTGCGGCGGCCGGGAACCCGTCTCCCCCCGTGCCGGCGACCGCGTCGTCGAAGATCTCGCGGCTGTTCTTGGGGCCCCAATGGATGAGCGCGTCGTCCGTGAACCGGCCGGGGAACGCCGCCCGCAGGGCTGACGCGGCCCGTTCCGCGGCGCCTTCGCTCGGGCCCGGGTTGGAGATGACGCCCTTGCGCACGTCGAGGAAGGCGTCAAGAACTGCGAGGACACGGGGTCGGGGCAGCAGCGTCAGCGAACCGTCCGCCTTCTCCCGGGTATCCGCCAGGGTCGCTCCTATGTCGAAGAAGAGCACGGGCATGTCGGTGCCTCCACGAAGTGAACCGGTCCGGAATCGGCACATGACCGGTTGAACGTCCCGGGCGGCCACAGCCGTTCGGGAGCGAGAGGAACCGCGAGAGCGGTGGCGCGGCGCGAGAGGGTATCCGTGGACGGCCCCGCGTCGGCCGACCACTGCCCACACATTCCACCCCGGGAATGGGCTCCCGACCATCCCATCGTCCGTCTTCGGTTGCGTGCTCGCATCCCGGGATGTAAGCGAATGCCGTTCAGCTTCGGACAGTTGAAGGAGTTACGGGGCGCGAGCACGCCGTGCGCGTGAGCCGCCCCCGGGCACCAGGCAGGAGGAGGATGCGCCTGCGCTCCCGTCGCCGGCGGTACAGCGCGACGGGCGCCCCGAATGCCTCCGAGTTCAACGCCGCGATCTTCATGGGCCTGTCGGGATCGTCACGCAGCCTCATACACATCCACGGCGTGGCGGCGAGGCAAGGCTCCCGCGGCCAGGTCTGCGCGCAGTCTTGCGATCGCCGGTTCGACCACGGACGCAGGAAGCTGGGCGAATCACGGTGGACAGGGGCGTGAAGCGGGCGTGAAGCAGGCGTGCTCAAGCTGCCGGATCTCAGGGGGGATTCCTCGATCAGCTACAGCTCGGGCAGATAATGCGGATCCCAGACGGAGAAGGCGAAGACGGCGAAGGCGACCTGCCGGCCGGAGACGCGCCGCAGTTCGAGGCGGGACGTGGGGATCAGGGTCTTCGCCGCGTTCAGCGCGACCGCGCGGCTGCCGCGCACGTGCTCCGTCATCACGCGTTCGTAGGCGGGGAAGGCTCGCTCGTGGTCGCCACCCGCCCGCGCCGGCTCTCCGGCAAGGACGTACGCGCCGACGACGGCCAAGCTGGTGCTGCCGCCGACGGCTGGACCGGGGCGGTAACCCGCGTCGCTGCCAAGCGTCGCCCTCCTCCCCTGCGACCGTGTGGTGGTAGTCGAACTCGCGCTCGCTCCGAAACAGGAACAGGGCCCGCCCGTCGCCGAGGTGCCGCGCGCCGTACATGCCGACGGTGCGGCCGACTCCGCCGTGGATGAGGAGTTCGCCGTCGAGGACGGAGACGCTCGGCAGGGTCAGCACCCCGAGGCAGGCCCGACGAAAGCGTTGAAGCGGGACTCCTCATCGAAGACAGCCGTGCCGGGTGAGCCAGTAGGCCAGAACCGGACCGGCGACGCTGGCGCCGGAATCGAGACCGTGGCCAACGAGCCGTTTCTCGCCGTTGACGACATCACCTTCACCGGCGGCGCTTGGTAGAGCCGTAAGATCACCCGCGTTTGCGGCCTGGTGACCCGGAGCGGTGATCACGAGCCGCGTTGCTCGGCCCGGCGGTGGTGACCGGGACGGCGGCGACCGTGACGTCAACAGGCCTATCGGCTGGGCGTCGACCCAGGCACCGCGAGCCAGCACCTCGGCCAGTCCCCGCCCTCGGCGACACCGTTTCGCTCCGCTGCGAAGCAGATCCGGCGCGTCGTCATCGGGCTGCGCGACCCGCCGAGGGCTGACAGCGCCGCCGCCACGTCGCCTGCGGCGTCGACCTCATCTCTGCCGGTAGCAGGTCCACCGCCTCTCTCCTCGTACGCATCCTGCACGGGGCGACTCCTCCGACGGCTACCAGGTGGGTGTCACGTCGGATCCGAAGCCGCCATGGGCCGGGCGCTTCTCGAAGTGGAGGTGAGGGCCGGTGGAATTCCCGGTCGAGCCGACTTCCCCGATCTTCTGGCCGGCCTTGACCGAACCCCCTTTGACGGTCTGTTCGGAGAGATGGCAGTACCAGTAGTCGAATCCGTTGGCGCGCAGCACGAGGAAGTCGCCGAAACTGCGGTCGAATCCTGCGCGGACGATGGAACCGCTGAGCACCGCGACACAGGGTGTGCCTTTGGGAGCCGCGTAGTCCGAGCCGGTGTGATAGCCCAGGCTCCAGTGAGGCCCCTTCACTCGGTGGGCGGTCGTGACATGGTGTCGCGGTACAGGAGATGCGACGCGGCCACCAGCAACAGATGACGTCGTCGGGACCCGGAGCCGGTCCCAGGAACTCTTGCCCGGCACGCCGTCGGCTTCGGCCCCCTTGAATCCGATCTTGCGTTGCCAGGCGGCGTACGACTGTTGGTCCACGTCCGTCCACTCGGGTCCGGGACCTGTCCGGTACTTGCCGCACCCTTCCGTCACCAGGCGTTTACCCATCGCGGCGATCAGCGGACTTCGTTGTCCCTTGTGGAAGAAGGTCGATCCTGGGAATGGTGCCAAAGCAGGCATGTCCTTATCCCTTCAGTAAGGAGCCGGATCACGATGCGGACGGGAATCACCTGCGCGTAGCCGCGTGAGCAGTTGAGCTTTGCGCCGTCCGACTGGACTGGGCCTGTTGCGTTCACGTCAGCCTGATTCACCGCGTTCGGTATGAAGGACGACTCGTGCCGAGCCGGTAAATCCCAGCATGCGCTGCCATTCCGCGTAGGCCGTTCTCGTCTGCTCACCGAAGAACCCGGTGGTGCCGGCGGGGATGCTTGTTCCCACTGCGATGAGCGCCGCCTGAGTGGCCTTGACCTCATCGTTGCGCTTGCCGAAGCGCACGTTGGACAGAGCAACCATCTCGCCTCCTCGGAGAGGATGGAGGCCGCCGGTCGAGGAGTGCGCCTGCCGGTCGGTCACGGTTGCCTTATTTCCAGAATGCGACCGATGTGAGTCGCGCGCAAACCCGGAAGGGTACCGGCAAACGAGTTCCCTGACGATCAGGTCATCAAAGCCCCAGAAAATCCACTGGCCTTGCTCGGAAAGCCTCAGACGTCAAGCCGACCGTGCATTCCCTCAATAACGGGCGACTTGCGCCCCGCCTGGAAGAACGACGCACCGGGGAACGGCTCGAACCGGGGCTCAGCAGGGAGCGGTCCCGTCGGCTGGGACACCAACGCCGGCCAGGCACCGGGGTCGACGTGGTCGTTCTCCGGGCAGCAGATCACGGCTCGCCGTAGCGAACTGGACGCGCTGACTGAGGAGTTGGCTGCGGAGTTGGCTGAGCAGCAGCCCGGGAACCCGCCGCCGATCAGGCAACGGGTCCGGGCGCGCCCACGACAAGTGGGCCGATGCTGTATCAACTCTTGGCTGCGCGAGGCTCCATGGCAGCCTGTGGCATCCCATGCTCCGCGACACTCGCCGCACTCGCCGCACTCGCGGCCCGAGGCTCCATCGCACCCTGTGGCATGCCGTGCTGCTGCACAGTCGCCGCACTCGCGGCGCGAGGCTCCATACCGCCCTGTGGCATCCCATGCTCCCCGACGCTCGCCGCCGCACTCGCGGCCCGAGGCTCCATCGCACCCTGTGGCATGCCGTGCTGCTGCGCACTCGCCGCGCCGTCGGTCGTGGAATAGCTTCCGTTCGCTCTGGTCATATCACACACCCGTTCCCGCCGCGTGGTCTGTCCTGACTGCCGGTCAACTACGCCTGGGTCCGCCACTGATGCCAGACCGCGTTGTCGGTACCGCGGGCGAAGAACTCCATCCGCCCGTCCGAGTTCAGGTTCACTGCGATGTTGCTGGTGATGACACCACCCAGAGACTCCCACCCCGACCACCCATTGCTCGGTGCGGTCTGCCACTGATGCCACACCGCGCCATCCGTCCCGCGAGCGAAGAACTCCATCCGCCCGTCCCGGTTCCGGCCCACGGCGATGTCGCTGGTGATCACCCCGCCGAGAGACTCCCACCCAGACCAGCCATTGCTGGGAGCTGTCTGCCACTGATGCCACACCGCGTTGTCGGTGCCGCGAGCGAAGAACTCCATCCGCCCGTCCGAGTTGACACAGGTCGCGATGTCGCTGGTGATGACACCACCCAGGGACTCCCACCCCGACCAGCCATTGCTCGGTGCGGTCTGCCACTGATGCCACACCGCGCCATCCGTCCCGCGAGCGAAGAACTCCATCCGCCCGTCCGAGTTGACACAGGTCGCGATGTCGCTGGTGATGACACCACCGAGAGACTCCCACCCCGACCAAGCGCTTGGGGCATACAGGTTGCGGACACCGTCGATGTCATCCTGAGTCAGGGTTGTCTTGGTCGAGTTCGGCCCGACCGACGGCGCCATGACCGCGCCGGCCACACTTGAGTGACCCAGGCCCAGGATATGGCCGAGTTCGTGCAGAGCGACCGTCTCCACATCGAAGGCTCCGGCTGCGGCCCCGATACTCCACATGTGCTCGGTGTCGTCGAAGTGAACGGGCTTCGGCAGGCTGCCATTTGTGACGACTCCGCAGCCAGGCGGGAAGTCGGCGTGCGCGAGGATGCCGCCGACCATGCTGTGATCGGGGTCGTTCGCCGGCCGCCATCCGACCAGGATGTCAGGGTTCTGATTCGGCGCGACCTCATTGAAGGTGAACCCGGCAACGCTCGCCCACGATCCGAAGGCGCTGCGGACAGCGTCGAACTCCTGGTTGCCAGCGACGTCGCCAGTACCGGTGTCGAAGGCGAAGGTGAGGACGCGGCGCGTCCAACCGCATGTGGTCGCGAACTCCACGCCGTCGCGCAGGTCGGCCATGCCGCACCTGGACTGCGTCATCAACGTACGTGTGTGTTCGTCGAACGCTCCCGTGGCGGGGATCCCGTTGAATTCCTGATACTTCGTCAGTGCGCGAGACGTGGTCGTGTCGACCATGCTTGTCGTGCGACTGTCGGGCAGATAGCCGAATCGGGAAAGATATCCCTGGACTGCCTCCAACCCGTCCGCCCTTTCGCCGACATCGACGGTGGGCAGTTTCGCAACCTCGGGAAAGGCGATGAAGGCTGCCTGTGCCATGTCATTCTCCCTTTTTTCCGATCGAGGTCGGGAATCGGATGCTCCCTATGATTTTCCGAGCCACGTCTTTCGGAGTTCCGGGGTCCAATCTGACGATCACCGTCATGGGAACGGATACGCCATCCGCGCCCGTGTCATCAGGTCGACGCGGGAAGTGTGCACCCACGACCCTGGTACCGTCATCGTCTGCAAATTCCACGACTCGGACATTCCTGCCGTTCACCGATTCGTCGGCAGCGACATGCCCGGGCCGGGAGCTGTACTGGGTAAGCGGATCGGCGAACGGACCCCTGTCGATGGTTATTTCGTATCCGTCCCCTGTCCATGCTGTGACTGCCGAATCAATCCCTGCGCTCTCGGCTTCCGTATGAACAGGCGAGGGCACCTCGAACGAGATACCACTGGAATCGTGAATAGTCGCCATGATGCCTGGACCCCTTGATAATGCAATATGTGCGGGCAAGCGACGAAGCGATCGAGGCAGAAAGCGGGCATTCCATTCCCGCACGGAGGTTCCGGTCTCCACGTGCGCATGGGTAGCTTTCGGAAATTCCCACTCCCCAGTCTGCTACCAAGCGATCTGGGCCGCAACCAGAGTTCCGCGCCGAATCAAGCCGGGCAGGCATGAGTGCCTGACTGTCGACGTCCAGCCCGTCCAACGCCCGCCGGACACCGAAGGATTCACGAAGTACCTGGCGTGGAGACGTTTCAATCCCAGCCCGGCCGCCCGCGCGCTCCTCGACGTCATAGGCATAGGCGTACGGCCGGAGGCCCTGCGCAGCCAGGACACGCGCCCCGACCGAAATTGACATGGTCTGCGCACGGGGCGAACCTGGAATCAGGTGCGCCTGAACGACCCTCAGAAGTTTGTATCTCAATCAGACTTGCGTTCGTCGGCTTCGGCCGCGCCTGCACGTCCTCGACGAGAATCCCGGCGGCCGCGCCCGAGAGGAGACTCTGATGCACGGGCATGTGCAAACCACCACCGGGAACGAGCCGATCTTCATGATCAAGGTCAGCGTCTACCGCCCCGACCTCACGCTCATCGACCGCGCCTACACCAATGACGACGGCTCGTACAGCGTCGACGTGCCCGCCGGTGAGACGGTCACCGTCCGGTTCGACACCCACCACTCGCTCAACAACGCGGACAGCTGGCAGCCGTCGCTGGTCACCGATGTGGTCGCCGACGACTCCGTCCCGCTGGACCGCCGTCTGGTCCCCGTGGGCCAGTTCGCGGATACGGCGCGCGGCATCGACGTACTCGCCGCCTTCCTCTTGGCCTCGGTCGTAGAAGGACCGGAGTACGCCGACCACGCCACGACCCGGCTGTCCCAGATCAAGCAGAACACCCTGTTCCTCCAGCACATCCAGACAGCCCTCCTCCAGCACTTCACGGAGCAGGCCGACGCCTGATGGGCCATACCCGACCCGGCCGGTGGTCGTCGTGCCGAATTTCCTCCTCGTCCGATCCTCGGACCATCTGCTCCTCGGGGTTTCCTGGTCCGGTCCGACCGTGGCCGAAACCCGCGCCGACGGGATGCCCGTGCTCAAGGCCACCGGCGACGACGCCCGGCTCGTGGTCTCCTTCCCGCCCCAACACGTGGCCGAGGAGACCTCGCTGTCCGGGCAGTCGGCCCCGAAGACCCTGCCGCCCACATCGGGCACCCCGTACCGGTCCGGGACGGCACTCTGTCGGGGCCGAGCCGGATCTCCTTGGCCCTGCCGAGCGGCACGACCCTGGGCCGGGGCCGACCGATCGCCGCGGACACCGCCGTCGAACTGCCCTGGCGGATGGTCTTCGCCGTGCAGGACCGCCAGGGCGGCCAGGACATCGCCTCGGACCACCCCGTGCTCCCCCTGACGGTGTCCCGGGTCTCGGGGCTGTGGCGCGCCCGCCTCCGCTCCTTGCGGCGGGAGCCGGGCCGGCACCGACCCGTTCGGCGCGCTGCTCGCCCTCTACGCCCGGCTCGAACCTCCGCGCTCGCTGGGCGAGTTGGGCCTCGCAGAGGAGGAACTCGACCGGGCCTGCGACCTGGTCATGGCACAGGTACCGGACACCAACCCGCGGCGCGTGACGCACGACGAGATGCGCGAGCTGCTGGGGCGCGCGTGCCGCGGGGACACCCCGGTGCCGGTCCCTCTCACCGCCCTTCGCACGGAAGAGCAACCCCGTTGACCGACACGACCGACACGACTGAGACAACTGACACGGCTGAACAGGAACTCACCGACAAGGTCGTCGCGAGCTTCGACACCGCGAAGGACGAGCGGTTCCGCGAGGTCATGCAGGCCCTCGTACGGCACGCCCACGCGTTCGTGCGCGAGAACCGACTCACCGAGGACGAGTGGGGCGCGGCGGTCGAGTTCCTCACCGCGGCCGGTCACATCACGACCGACACCCGCCAGGAGTTCGTCCTCCTCTCGGACGTCCTCGGCATCTCCATGCTCACCGTCGCGGTGAACGAAGCGGGCCTCGACGAGTCGACGGAGTCCACGGTCCTCGGCCCGTTCTTCGTCCAGGACTCGCCCGAGATCGAGCTCGGCGGGGACATCGCGGGCGGCGCGACCGGTGAGCCGGCGTGGGTCGACGGCCGGGTCACGGACACCGACGGCAACCCCGTCCCCGGCGCCCGCGTCGAGGTGTGGGACGCCGACGACGACGGCATGTACGACGTCCAGTACGACGACGCGACCCTCGCGGGGCGCGCGCACCTGTTCACCGACGCCGAGGGCCGCTACCGGTTCTGGGGGCTCACCCCCACGCCGTACCCCATCCCGGACGACGGCCCCGTCGGCCGACTCCTCGATCACGCCGGCCGCTCGCCGATGCGCGCACCGCATCTGCACTTCGTGGTGACGGCACCCGGCTTCCGGCGTCTCATCACTCACATCTTCGTGGCGGGCGACGCCGGTCTGGACGCCGACTCCGTCTTCGGCGTCAAGGAGTCGCTCGTCCGCCCCTCCGAACGTCACGAGGCCGGAGCGCCGACGCCGGACAGCCGACAGCCGGCGGGCCCGTGGACCTCGACGACCTTCGACATCGTCCTCAGGAAGGAGTGAGCAAACACACCAGGTACAGCTCGCCGATCGGCGTGCCGCCGAGGCCCTTGACCATCAGTGGGACGTGGTGACCGGAGGAGTACGGCAGGTCGTCCGCCACCGCGCTGACGAGCTC
The DNA here is from genome assembly GCF_040655955.1 of Streptomyces sp. NPDC050263. Classification (NCBI taxonomy): domain Bacteria; kingdom Bacillati; phylum Actinomycetota; class Actinomycetes; order Kitasatosporales; family Streptomycetaceae; genus Streptomyces; species Streptomyces sp. NPDC050263. Next base: position 22,091 of record NZ_JBFAKW010000085.1, read on the forward strand.
ACCGTCGCACCACGGACCGAACAGACCGGCCAGGTGCTGCTCGCCGTCACGCTCGTGCTGGGGGCGCTGTCCACGCTCCATGCCCTGCTGCTCGGCTGGAGCAGCGCCGTACAGGCCCGGGGCGCCCTCGACGCCGAACCCCGCGGCTTCAGGAGGGCCGTTGGGTGCGGTTTTCGTGAGCCAGCCCGTCCAGGTGGACAGGGGTACGCGGCCCGGCTCCGAGCGGAAGCACCAGGGCCCGGAGCGCGATGGCGTCCGACGGCCCACGACCTGGACGGTCCGACGGCCGACGGACCGTCCCGATGTCCTGCCAGCCCCAGGACAGAAGGGCATCGCAGACCGCCGAGTCGGCTTGTTCCACCAACGTCGCCCCGAGCGAGGCATGATGGTCGGCAAGCAGGCGCTGCTGGAGTCTGCGGGCGAGGCCCTGCTCGTGCGTGTGCGGGTGAACCAGGGTTTCGGTGATCGCGAAGACGTGACCGGACGCCGTGAGCTGTTCGACGCTCCGCGGAAGGGGCCCGTCGAACCCCCGCCACCACGTCCCCTCGCGCTGTACCGGGAATCCGTAGACGCACCCGGAGAAAGCGGTGCTCTCGGCGATCAGCAGGGCGAAGCCGGGCCGCCGGATGGCACCGGTCAGCCGCCGCAGAAACGCCTCCCGGCTCCGGTACCCCTCGCCGGGCTGCGCCCGGGAGGACTCCACGTACAGATCGGCCAGGTCCTCCTTGAGGGTCTCGGCCTGCCAGCGGTTCAGTCGGCGCAGGCGTAACGCATCCATGGGGGACGGTGTGCCTCGGCCACCGCGCGGCGGCTGCTCCCGCCCGGGCGGGGCCGTCACGGCGTACCGCCCGTGGCAACGGGAATCCGCCGCGGTCGCGCGTCGGCGGCCGGGAACGAGCGGAGCAGGAATCCGGAGCCGGTGATCTCGGTGACGCGGGTGACGCACTGCGACGGGCGGTGCGGTCGCAAGGTCCTGCCTGCATCCGTGGCGAGCCGGGATGCGCGGGTGATCGGAGCGCGGGTACCGCGTTCGTGCCGGTAGACGTTCAGATGCGGAAGGGGCATGGCTCCTCTGTCCGGACGCGTGAGGATGTGGGTGTGCGAGCGCGGTGACGTGACGGACAGGATGAACTTCCGGCCCGGCGAACCGAGTTCCTGCCCTCGGTTCCTCAACTCGGTTCCTGAACGCGACCTCCGGCACCGGAGTGCGCGCCGAGCGACCCGATGAGCTACCAGCCGGGGGCACCGACCAAGTCGACGCGGACGGTACGACCGTTGACGACCAGATGCCCCGGCCGCTCGTCCCAGGCGCCCGCGTCGAGTCCGACACGGGCGAGCGGACCCAGCCGGGCGGTCAGCGCGGCAAGCAGTCCGGACAGCCGGCTCTCGAGGTCGCGTGACCGCGTCCACCACACGCCGTCGAACGTCCCCGTGCGCTTGGGCGTCGTCTCCGTCCTCAGGACCGCGGTGCCGGGGAGTACCGGCTCCGTACCGGTGTCCGCCAGGAGCCTGATGGGGATCACGGGGTCTCACCCGACTCCCTTCCGGGTGCCGCTGCCCCGCCAGGTCGCCCGGAAGCGGCCGTGGTCGAAGGCGGCGATGCGATCGCGTGCTGCCGGTTGGCCAGGTGGATGAGGAGGACGCCCAGAGCGATCATCGCCATGACGACGGCCACGGTCACGAAGGTCTCCATGGTTCTCACATCTCCTTCGGCCGATTCGCGGTCGCGGCGGGTGCAGCGGCTTGGTCTCCGCCCCCGGGAATGGCTGCCGGGGTCCGTGGCCGCGCGGCGGGATCGCGAGCCCCATGCCCTCCCTCGGAGTCCCAGACCGCCTCCACGGCCCGGTCGGTCTCCGTCACCGTCCGCCGACGCGCGGCCTGCTCCATCAGCCGGCTGGCGGTCGACGTGCCCAGGGGGTCGCTCGCGGCGGCCATCAGCCAGGCGGCCGCGACAGGGTCCGTCCGCGGCGGGACCACCAGGAGGTTCCAGCGGCCCATGTGGTAGGAGAGCAGCAGCAGTTCGTGCGGGTCCTGCTCGTGCAGGAACCAGCCCACCTTCACGACATGCCCGGCGACGGGCACCTTGCGCGGGACGACCGGCCAGTGGGTGGGATTCACCGTGACCCGGGTGATCCGCCCCCACAACGGCTCCAGTGCGGCTGTCAGGGTGGGGAGCTCCGCCCCGAGATCGCGGGAGCGGGGCCACCAGGCGCCGTCCAGGAGAGCCGGCGTGGCGCCGACAGGAGCCAGCGACAGACGGAGAGAGGAAGAGGTGTCGGAGGATGACGAGAGCCGGTCTTCGAATGTCGGCGAGAGGGTAATGGTCGCAGTCATGACGCGAACCCTGCTCCGGGCCGGAGGTGACCGGCCCGGCATATTGAATCGCCGAAAACGACACGAGCATGAAAGCCGGTGCGCGAAATATCCTCGGTACATTCCAGCGTACTCCCCGGCCGAGCCGAACGGACCGTGCCGTCGGCGGGTCCCCCGCACGGTGACCCAGAGCGCGCGTTTCCGGGGAGAAAGGCTGTTCACCCGCCCCACCCGCCCCACCCGCAGGGGCCTTCGAGCGGAGTAAGGCCGAAATACCGGGAGCACTCCGCACACCGGATCAGATGCTGGTGCCGTTCTCGGCGAGGAACAGAACCGGAACGTCGAAGACGAGCCCGGGGAAGGTTCACGCCATGACCGCGACCAGCAGAGGTACAGCCCTCACCGAACACGACCTCCCGCTGCCGGGAATCGGCCCCCTGCGGGTGAAGAAGCTACGAGCGGCAGAGCTTTCCGTGTCGCCCACCGTCGACGACGCCGAGCCGGGTTGTGCCACCGATGATTCGGCCCGTTCCGCGGCGGAAGCCGTGGGCAGGCCGGGACGGCGTGACCCCGCGGAGGCACCGGAACCGCCCTCTGCCGGGAACGTCGACGTGCGCCTCGTCGCCTCGTCCCCCGAGGCCACCCGCCAGGTCGCGGAGGTTCTTCGTCGCTGCTTCGCCTCGTCCGAGCAACGCAGCTATCCCGTCGGCACGGGGGCCGCCGGAACCCGCCTCCACCTCACGGTGGACACCGCGCGCGCAGCAGAGCCTGTGCGCTCCTGGCTGGTCACCAGTGGGTCCTCCGGAAACGGCCGTGCGCACACTGACGAAATCTGAGGCGCGTGTGCCCTCGGTGCGGCACAAAAGCCTTCCAGGCCAGGGCAGTTGGCTGCAAGCGGTGGTCTACTGATGAACATGCCCCTTATGGACGATGAGCGGGAAGCTCTCATCATGGGTGTGGTCATCGCAGGAGGCGGGTCGGTGTTCCTCCTCGTCTGCGGGCTCATCTGGGGATTCCCGTGGCAGGCGATACTGCTCGTTGCGGCTGTCACGGTCGTACTCGGGGTCACACTCTCCGCCATGACGTTGGCCGAGGTACGGCGCGACGCGGAGCGGAAGTCGCGCAGCCGCGGGTTGCTGACCGCATGGGCGGGCCGCAACGGAGGACGTTGCGAGACCGACTTGGACGCGTTCACCGCCGACGGGGAGGAGTGGAAGCTGCCGGCGAGCCCGCTTTTCCGCGGCGAGCTGCTGGCCGTGGTGCACCGGGACGGCGTCGAAGTGGGCATCGCCTGCTCAACCGTCGACGAGGGCCTCGAGGGGGGAAACAGTTGGTACACGGCGATCCTGGTCCGCCTCTCCGAGAAGCGGCCGCCGGCACGACTGCACCGGCGGGATGCAGGCCGACTTGACCTGCCGCAGGACGTGAAGTCGGTGGAGACGGGCCGCCAGGAGCTGTGCGTGTGGTACGTGGGCTGGCCTGATGCGTCACATGTGCTGGACACCCGGGTCGACGCAGCCGTCCGCCTGGCAGCGAGCCTGCCGGAGACCTGACACGGCTCGTCCGCTGACCCGGCTCCGACCAGCACTCCAGGCGGGCAGGAAGACATGGACCGCACCTCGCCAGTGCACTCACAAAGAGGTGGAACGAACGGACCCCAGCGGCCCACGGCAGCGGACAAGACGCCCGCGCCAGGGCGCACTTGGGCTCGCCTCGGGGCGCAGACAGCACTTCGCCGAGCCGGCCGAGGCCCGGGACTCCGGCGTCTCCGTAAGGACGGCGACCGCTGCTCCGATGAGGCACACCTTTCACACTGATGGGCGCACATGCGAATAGCTCCCGTGTGTCGGAGCAAGCCCCTGGTTACCTACAGGGTCGGAAGGCCCGAACGGTGAAATCCAGGACACGAGGAGCAGTAGATGACCGCGACCGCCCAGAGGCAGACGGCAACTGTCAGGCCCGTCATTCGATCGATGCAGATGCACTACGTCACCGAACTGGAAAGGTTCGTCGGCTCCGCCCTCGCCGGCGCCGGCGAGGGCGCCAAGAGGACCTACCTGGATCCGCCCATCGTCTACCCGCTGCCCGTACTGCACCCCGGAATGAAACTCCCCCTGATCGAAGAGCAAGGACGGGTGCAGAGCGAGTTCAAAGACGCGACCGCGAAGAGCATCAAGGCTATCGGGGATTACCTGCAGAGCATGCAGAAGGACGTGAAGGGGGCGGCGGAGCAGTACGCGAGAACGAAGAACAAGGGGAGTCTCCACGACAGCATCGAGAAGGTCCGCCACGAGGCCAAGCAGAAGACCGACGAGAAGATCGACGAAATCTGTGACCGTGCCGAAGGCCTCGGTGACGCAAATCCCAGTTGGCAGGACATGCTCGTCGGAGCCCTCAATCGGGTGCTCAACTTCCTCACCAACATCATGAACCAAGTGGTCAACTTCCTCATCGGCCTCCTCGACAGGATCGAGGAATGGATCGATGAAGCGGGCCGGAAGATCGCGGGATTCTTCGAGGGGGTCGGCGACGACATCGACGGCTTCGTCAAAAGCCTCTGACGGTAGCGATGCTGCCCTCAGGCGCCAATCCATGCCTGGCGGCAGCACCGCGACGACATGGAGCATGTCCCAGCAAAGCTGCACCTCGCCTCGTCCGCATCGGTGCTCGCTCCGACCGGGCCGGGTCGGGTTGGATCAGGCAGCGGTTGTGAGCGGGCGTCCGCCCCATCGGACGCCTTTCTCCCTGCGGATGCGGGCGCGTTCCTTGCGTTCGGCGGCCAGGACGTCGCGGTGGCGGGCGGGTCGGTCGGTCTGCGCACAGGGACGGGCTCGGCCACCGCGCCTCCAGCGGTCGGATCGGACGTCACTACGCATCCCACCGCCGCCACCCCCGACCCGGCGACGTACCTACGTGTCGCAGTACCGGTCCGCCCGGCACGATCCGCTGTGGCTGACCAGCCGGAGCTCCGCCGAGCTGCCCGTCAGACCCAGTCGAGGGCGGCCGGCTCCCGCAGGAAGCTCACGAACACCGAGTCGTCGTCGTCCGCGCGGGCAGGGTCGTGGAGCACCTGCACCGCGCCACCCTGGACGAGCACGGACGCATCGGCGTACTTGCGCGTCACCCAGCGGCGCGTGCCGGCGGCGTCGACGTAGGTGACCGTGGCGGTGGCCCCCGCGACGTGCCGCCCACCGGAGTCGTCGCTGGAGTAGTGGATGCGCAGCTCGCTGATGGTCCCGGTGGTCCGCAGCCCCTCGGTCAGCAGCCGGTCCCGGGTGGCGGCGCTCGCGGCGCCGCGGCGCTGGGCCCGGACGGCCGACCACACCAGCAACAGCGAGAGCACGACCAGGAGACCCGGCAACCAGAGGTCGGCGTAGTAGAGAATCCACCGCACCCAACCCCAGGGCTCCGGCGGCTCGTAGTCCGTCACCACCCAGCCGACGCGGTCCGCCGCCACCCAGTCCCGCGCCGCGACAGCGACGCCCAGGGCAAAGCCGGCGACGCCGATCGCCAGCGCCCATCCGCCGCCGCCCCGTACAGCCCGGTAGCCGTCGAGATGATGCGCGCCCACCGGCAGCCCCAGGCCTACCAGGAGGGCCCCTGCGACCATCCCGGCGCCGACGAGCAGGACCGAGACACCCGAGACATGGGTGCCGGACGGCGCGTTGAGGGAGATCGCGCGCAGCGCGTCGAACCACAGCGAGACGAGGAGGCCGAGCACGAAGGCGCCCGCGGCGCCGAGGACGAACCAGATCACGCCCATGCGCAGGGCCGCCGGATTGCCCACCTGACGATCGCGTTGCCGGCGCCGACGCACCGACGGGTCCACTGTCTCCATGGCGCCTCCTGTCGTGCAGGTCGGCCCGATCGCCGGGAAACCATGGTACTGAACTGATCGGGTGACGTCGGGGCGTCCGGTCGGCCGACCGGACCCGGCGAACGTTCGTGGCCGACGCGCTAGGGGGCTTCTGATGGATCTCCGTGGGAGAAGGAGTGCCGAACGCCGCGACGCCGCGGAGATCCATCAGAAGCCCCCTAACGGTCTGCCACGGAGTGGCCGGCGGATTGCGCGGCCCATGAAGCGAGGATGCGCAGACGGTCGTGGCTGGGTGTGCCGGGCTCGGCGGTCAGGGTGATGAGCTGCTGGTCGGGATCGGCGGTGCAGGTGAGGAAGGACCAGTCGAGGGTGAGCCGGCCGGCGATCGGATGGTGCAGGACTTTCGTGCCCGTACCCTGAACGGCGACGTGATGGGCGCCCCACCACCGTCGGAAGTCGGGGTCCTGAAGCGACAGCTCGCCCACCAGTTCTGCCAGCCGTGGATCTTTCGGGTCCCGGACGGCCTCCATGCGCAGCTGCGCCAGGCTCGTCCGTGCCACCCAGTCCCAGTCCGGGTACAGGTCTCTGATGGCTGGTTCGCAGAAGACCAGCCGTACGAAGTTGCGCTTCGTCTCCGGGATCTGCGCGAAGTCGGTGAACAGGGCGGCGGCCATGGGGTTCCAAGCGAGGATGTCCGTGCGCCTGCCCAGGACGACGGCCGGCGTGGTGGCCAGGTCGTCCAGCAGCCGCTGCAGCTGTGGCTGGACCTTCTGCGCGGTGCGCCGACGGGGTCGGGCAGCGTCCTTGCCGGACAGTTCGAACATGTAGGCACGCTCGCCGTCGTCGAGCCGGAGAACACGCGCGAGGGTGTCCAGCACCGGTTCGGAAGCCTGGCGGCGGCCCTGCTCCAGGCGCGTGTAGTAGTCGGGGCTGATCGACGCCAGCAAGGCCACTTCCTCCCGGCGCAGACCCTTGACCCTGCGCCTGCCGCCCGAATCGGACAGCCCGACCTGGGCCGGGCTCACCTCCATGCGCCGCGCCTTGAGGAAGGCACCCAGTTCACTGTGGTGGGCGTTGCTGCTGCTCATAGGGACGAGTCTGGCACCACGCGATGCCCGTGACAGGGGGCCTGTCGTGTCCCAGGACAGCTTTGTCCGGGGACACAGGACGCCCCTTACCCATCCGCGTACCGCGTGCGAGCGTCGGTGACGTGACCGGCGTACGGGGCCGCCCCCGAGGCGGGCGGCCTGGCCGGAGGAATCCGTCTCGTCCGCGGTCGCAGCACTTTCTCACCACACCCAGGAGACACAGAACATGAGGACCAGCGTCACCTTCCCCAGCAGCCGTCTCGCCCTCGCCGGGATTCTCTTCACCCCCGATGACCACAGTGACGGCCGGTTGCCGGCCGTCGTCATCTCCCATCCGGGAGGCGGCGTGAAGGAGCAGAGCCCGAGCATCTACGCCGAGCGTCTGGCCGGTGCCGGGTTCGCCGCGCTCGTCTTCGACGCGGCCTGCCAGGGCGAGAGCGAGGGCGAGCCGCGCGGTCTGGAGGACCCCTTCCAGCGGGCCGAGGACATCAAGTCCGCAGTGACCTACCTGACCACCCGCGACGACATCGCCCCGGACCGCATCGGGGCTCTGGGGATCTGCGCGTCCGGCGGTTACGTCCCCTACGCCGCGCAGACCGACCATCGCGTCAAGAGCGTTGCCACGGTCAGCGCCGTGGATATCGGGTCGGTGTTCCGTGAGGGACTCGGCCGCACACAGGACCCGGCGATTCTCAACGCCATGCTCGACCAGGCCGGTGCACTGCGCACCGCAGAAGCCCGCGGCGCGGCCCCGCGGCTGGAGGCATGGATTCCGGACAACGCCGAGGAACTGCTGGAGACCGCCACCAGGCAGTTCCGGGAGACGTTCGAGTTCTACTGCACCTCGCGCGGCCACCACCCCCGTGCCAACCAAGGATGGGTGCTGCGCAGCATCGACCTGATCGCCCAGTACGACTCGTACGCGATGATCCGGCTCATCTCGCCCCGTCCCCTGCTGATGATCGCCGGCTCGGAGGCGGAGAGCGCCTACTTCAGCCGGGAAGCGATCGAGAAGGCGGCCGAGCCCAAGGAACTTGTCGTCATCGACGGCGCAGGCCACATCGACCTGTACGACAACGACGAATACGTCACCCCCGCCGTCGCCAAGCTCACCGAGTTCTTCGGCAAGCACCTGGCTGGGTGACCGCCTGCCGGGCCCGTTCCTGCCCCCTCCCCGCAACAGCCACTTCTCACGGGCCGACCACCCTTCGGCCTGCAGATCGCAGACGCCGACGCGCCCTGACGCCTACGAATCGACGGCACAGATCTGGAGCGCCGCTGTTCGTCATCCCGCGGCGTTCAGGATCTCCCGGATGCGTGTTGCGTATGCCCGCGGGTGGCTGGTGTTTCCGTTGTGTCCGCCGGGCAGCTCCTGCAGTTGGCGGTCGAGCAGCGTGGCCAGGGCTGTCGCGGCCTGGTAGTCGAAGACGGTCCGCGGAGTGGTTTGCCCGGCAGCGGGCACGATGTGTGTGCCGACGCCCTTGAGTGCGGCGATGTCGAGGGTGTCGTGAACGACCGCGGTGAAGTCATGCCCGATGGTGTGCCTGCGCGAACACACGACCCTGGCGACGATCACTGCCGGGGGCTGAAGGTCGGCCCGCACTCACCGGATCATCCGCGTCTGCGAGCGCCGGCGCGGCGTCGCGCGGCTGAAGTCCTGGCGGATCTTCCGCAGATCCCGACGCAGCCCACACCGCATGACGTCAATCGCCAAAGCCGTTCTCGCCCTGGACCGATCGCCGATCACTCTGTTCCCGGATCACTGCAAGACTGCCTCAAGACACGGTAAAAACCCGGACAGAGGCGGATGCTTTGACCTTGCTTTGATGAACCGGTGATCATTCTGTGGCCTGCACCCTCCTAGGGTCACTGCGGGCTCGGCGATCTCCAGGCCCCGCCGACCAAACCCCGGACGCCTCCGTGCTTCCGCGGCGCGGCCGCTCCCGGTCCCCCACCCAGGTCCGGCGCACGGTGCACTTCACTTTCGAGGACTTCGATGCGTCTCCCGTTCCATGCCGTCAAGATGCTCACCGTCGCAGCACTCCCGCTGGCGCTGGCCGCCTGTTCCTCCACTTCCACGGACTCCGCCGGCAGCACCCCCACAGCCGCCACGCCGTCAAAGGCCAAGGACCCCAACGCCGGCCTTCTGACGGGGACGCAGCTGAAGGGGGCACTGGCCCCCTCCTCGTACTTCCCCTCCGGCTTCGCCGCCGACCCGAGCCTCGCCCGTGACACCGGGGACACCTACGAGGCGCCGGCCACCAAGGCCGCCGCCAAGCCGCACTGCGCCGACCTGGCGGCCACGAGCTGGATCAGCCTCACCGGCGTGGAGGGCGTCTCGTTCGCGCAGAACTCCCACATCAACAAGGACACGAGCGCCGAACTCGACCAGGAGATCGACGTCTACCGTGGCACCGTCGCCGCGGACGTGCTGAAGGACCTGGCGAGCGTCGTCGCCGCCTGTCCGAGCTACACGGACTCCGACACCCAGAGCAAGGTGACGGTCACCGGCGCCTCCACGGCCGGGCTCGGGGACGCGGCGTACACCATCACCCTCACCGACAGCGCCTGGGAGAGCGGCACCACGTTGATCGCCTCCCGCGCGGGCACGGCCGTCGTCAGCGTGCTGTCCACGGAGGGCGCCGACAACGGGGCCGCGAGCGCGAAGAAGCTGGCGGAACAGGTGCTGGCCGCGGTGAAGAGCGGGAGTGGCACGGCCGGCCAGAGCTGAGCCGACCCCCCGTCAACCAGGGTGTCCGGTGCCCACGGAGAGGCACCGGGCGCCGCGGGCGTTGCCTGAGACTACTTCTGCGGTGAAGCTCAGAGTCGAGGGCGGGCGGCCGGCGTCTCCGGCGGCTCGCCGTCGGGCAGGGTGTGCGGCGTGTGGTGCTGCTGTCGGCCACCACCGTGGAGCATCCCGCAGGGGAAGCCCGCTTCGCCGCACAGTTCCAGCACGCCGAGGACCTGATCAGCGGCTCCGGCCTGGACTGGACGGTCCTGCGCCTGGCCGACTTCGCGGCCAACGCACTCGCCTGGGCGCCCCAGATCAGGTCCGGCGACGTGGTGCGCGGCGCGTACGGCCGGGCCGCCACCTCGCCCGTCCACGAAGTCGACATCGCCGCCGTCGCCGCACGCGCCCTCCTCGGCAGCGTTCCCCCGAAGTCGATCCACACACTGACCGGGCCGCAGTCACTGGACCAGACCGAGAAGGTGCACCTCATCGGCGCCGCTCTCGGCCGGGCACTGTCCTTCCAGGAGCTCCCGCCGGAGCACATACGCCGGGGCATGCTCGCGCAAGGGCTGCCCGAGGAGGTCCCCGACCGCCTGCTCGGCTCCCTGGCCGACTACGCCCACCGCCCAGGGCCCACCACCAGCACCGTGGAAGACCTGCTGGGTCGACCCGCGCGCGCCTTCGCCGACTGGGCACGCGACCACGCATCCGCCTTCGGCGGCTGATTCCCCGCCGTTTGCCACGACGCAGCACTCACTACGCCCAAGACCGGGAGTACACCCATGAACCTCACCCTTTGGATCGCGGACTGCTGGCCGCGGTCGCCCTGGCCGCCGGCGGCAGCAAGACCTTCATCCCCAAGGCGAGACCGGCCGCGCAGCACGGCGGGGAATGGACGCAGGACGCGAGCAGCGGCTTCGTCAAGACCCTCGGGGTCCTCGAACTCCTGGCCGCGGTCGGCCTGATCCTGCCCTCCGTGCTCGACATCGCACCGGTCATGGTTGCGGTGACGGCCGCCTGCTGGATCGCCCTCATGGTCGGCGCCATGATCACCCACGGTCGCCTCGGCCAGTCCGGACTGGTGCTGCTGAACACGGTCTGTCTCGCGCTTGCCGTCTTCATCGCGTGGGGCCGCTTCGGCCCTTGGTCCTTCGGCAGCTGACAAGGGTCGCCGGCCTTCTCGCACCGACCGCAACACCGCCTGGCCGGTAGGACTCCGTCAGGGCTGTGTCGAGCTTGGCCTTGGACGTCACCCGCCGGGCAGGGCTTGGAAGTCCTTCGCCTGCGGATACGTCACGTCGGTGCAGCCTCGCCGCTTGGCGATGTCGTCGACGTATGCGCGGAACAGGGTGTTCAGCCTCTGGGCGCCGAGGATGTCGTCGTAGGTGTAGCTGGAACTGAGGGTGTGCAGGGCCGGCTTGCCGTCGCAGACGGAGGAGGCCCACAACGCTCCCTTGGCGTGTCCGGCCGTTCCCGGCTCGATGATCGCGTCGTCGGCGCCGAGGAGCTCGTATCCCACCGTGCCGGCTTCCGGGCCGAAGTAGGAGACGGCGCGCAGCCACCAGGGCGAGTGGGTGAGTGCGCTGCGCGCGTAGTCGCGCTGGTCGTCGTCGAGGGTGTCGGCGATCCGGCCCACCTGGTCGGGGCTGACGGCCAGGAGGCAGCTTTCGAGGGGGTTCGCTTCCCGGACGGGTATCGCGAGGGCGCGGTCGGGCAGCCTGTCCTGTCCCTGCCGCGTGAGGTGCGCGGCGAACCAGCGGCAGGAGCCGTCCGCTGTCTTGGCGGGGCGAAGGGTGGTCGGCACGGAGGCGAGCTGCCGGCCGGGCAGGGCGGCCAGCCGGGCCTTGCAGCCGATCCGGTCGGCTGCCGCTTCGGCGGCGGAGTGTGCGATCCGGGCGAGGCGTTCACGGTCCGCTGCGGAGACGTCGTCGTAGTCGGCGCGGGCGGTGACGTTCAGCAGCTTGGGGGCCGTCGCACGGCTGCCCGGACCGCACTCGGCGCGGACGGTCGTGTACCGGTCCCCGTACCGGCCCAGGGTGCCGTCGCCGACCGGCCATGGTTCGGAGCGCCGGTCGGCGACCGCCGTGACATCGTTCTTGTCGCCGGTGCCGGCGTCGTAGAACGGCTCGAGTCCGCTGTCGTCACCGATCCAGTTCATCGGCTCGGAGGCATCGCTGCGCCGTACCGCCAGCGTGAACAGGCTCGTGGTCTTGCCGGGGCCGGGCACCTTGTAGACGATGCAGGAACTGTGCAGTTCGCGCGTATCGATGCGGTACTTGTCGTAGTCGCTGGCCTTCGCCCGGACCATCCCTCCGTTCAGGTCCATCACCGCGGCTCCCGAGACGAGCCCGTCGCACGCCGCGCCGATGTCGCGCTCGCTGGACGCGCGGTCGCGGATGTCGTCGGCCGTCAGCCAGCCCGCATACAGGCTCAGCCCGATCCCGCCCCATGCCGTCCACCGCCACAGCCTGTTCAGTCCCGCGCACACCGCACACTCCCCCTTGTCAACCCGTCCGGCGCGATCAGTCCGCGCCGGTCGACGAGCGTAGAGGGCCGCCTGTCGGCAGGTTGAGGGCGGGGTTCGCGTCGGTTGTGGAGGGACAGGCCCCACCGGCTGGTGGATTCCGCGGCCATGTCCTTCGGAACGCCCGCGCGATCGACGTCCCGTGTCGCCTTCCTGCTCACCCGGGGCAGACACACACTCCGCGCAGAGCCGCGGGCGCGGAGGCGGCTCGTAGTCTGGTCGGGTCTCGTCGCCCGTGGGAGAGGAGTGTGCTCGTGCCGCCATGCGAGCCAGGAGCTTCCGGCTGGGCTGCACGGTGCCGTCGGCCGTGAACGCCCTCGGCCGCCGGAGCCGTCCGGCGTTCGGCGGGCTGCGTCGGCCGACCGTGCAGGAGGCACGGGGCGGGGCCCGCATGATCCTGTGCGCCACGCTGTCGTGGTACCTGGCGGTCGAGTCGGGCATCAACAGCGCCCCCGTCGCCGCCGTACTGCCGGCGGTGTTCACCCTGTCCGGGATCCCGCTGTGGGCCCCTCGGCTGGGGCTTTACCGCCTGGGCAGTGTCCTGCTCGGGGTGTGCATCGCAGCGGTCGCCCTGCGCTGGCTTCCCGTGTCCACGCTCTCCCTGGCCGTCGTGGTGAGCGCCGGATACCTCGCCAGTCTCCTGCTGCGCATCGACGGCGCCCCCAGCCAGCAGGTCCTCGTCAGCGCCGTGCTCGTGTTCGGTGTGCCCGTCTCCGGCTACCCGGAGCAGCGTGTCCTGGAGAACCTGGTCGGCATCGCGGTGGTCGTCGTCCTCGGCCCCCTGCTGTGGCCTCCCGACCCCTGCCGCCTCCTCTCCGGCCGGCTCGACGCCTACCGCGACGGCCTCGACCACCTGCTCGAGGACCTGGGCCGCCACCCCGACCGGTCTCCGCTTCGTCCGGAGGCGGGGCAGGCCGGGGGCCTGTGGCAGCAGCCCCACGACCTCGCACGGGATCTGGACCGGGCCCGGATGGCCCTGCGCTGGAGTGTGACCCACCGCCGTTCGATCCCCGCGCTCGACAAGCTCGGACACCGCATCCGCCTGGCCGACCGCACCGCAGCACCCCTGCACTGCCTCTGCCTCGGTCTCAGCGCACAACCGCCCACCGCAGAGGAACCGCCGACGGCCCCGCCCTCTGCCGACCTCTGTGCCGGTCACAGCTCGGACAGCCCCGGCCCGTTCCTGGAGGCCGTGCGGCACGGACTCGTCCTCGCGTTGGACGGCGCCGACCCCACGGCGCCGATCACCCAGGCCCGGACGATCAGCCACCGGTACCTGCCTGCCGCCCGTACCGGCGCGCATCCGCACCCGCACCCGCACCCGCACCCGCACGACAGCTTGCCTCGTGATCTCCTGCTGTTCGTCCTCGACAGACTCGACGACTACCGCGAAGCGCACTTCACCGGCCGATGACCTCAAGTGGGCTGCCCGAGTGAGGACGAGAGCCAGGAGGTCATGCCCGACACGTGCTCAGGCCGGGCGCCCGAAGCCACGGGCCGGCTGCCCTCCCTCCCGTCCCACGGCCGTCCGTTCACGCGTCGTCAGGCCGTCGGGACCTGTCCGACCTCTGCCGCGGCTTCGGCCCCCGACGAAGTGATCACCTCGGAGCTCCCGTTCCCACGGTCGGTGAGGCCTCCGAGGAAGGCGAGGCCGAGGCCGGCGGCGGCGAGTGCCGCGCCGACCAGGGCGGGTGAGGCCCAGCCCCAGCCGACCGAGATGGCCAGGCCGCCGAGCCAGGCGCCGCCGGCGTTGGCCAGGTTGAAGGCGGAGTGGTTGGAGGCCGCCGCCATCGTCGGGGCGTTCTTCGCCTTGGCCATGAGCAGCATCTGCACGGGTGTGGTGACGAGGGCGCCCATCGCGCCCATGAAGGCGAGTGTCATCAGGGCGGGAACGGCGCTGTGGACCGTGAAGTAGAACGTCACGAGCGACGCGCCGAGCAGGGCGAGTCCCCCGTACAGCGTCGGACGCAGGGCGCGGTCGGTCAGTGGGCCCGCGATCAGTGTGCCCAGCGTCATTCCGATGCCGTAGAGCGCGAGAACCCAGGTGGTCGAGGAGTCGGAGAAGCCCGTCAGGTGGGTCAGGATCGGCACGAGGTAGCTGTAGACGGCGAAGAAACCGCCGAATCCCACGACGGCGGTGGCCAGGCCGAGGGCGACCTGCCCGTTGCCCATGGCCCGCAGCTCGCGGCGGATGCCGGCCTGGCTGCTGCGGGGCTGGTGGGGGACGAAGGCGGCCAGCGCGGCCAGCGCGATGAGGCCGATGACGGCAACGGCGCAGTAGGCGTACCGCCAGCCCAGCTGCTGCCCGAGGAACGTGCCGGCCGGGACGCCGACGATGTTGGCGATGGTGAGTCCGAGGAACATCCTCGACACGGCCCGTCCGGCTCGTTCGGGGGCGACCAGCCGGGAGGCCACGACGGCGCCCACGCCGAACAGCGCTCCGTGGGGCAGGCCCGCCAGGAATCGTGCGGCGAACAGCAGGCCGAAGTCGGGAGCGAGGGCGGACGCGACGTTGCCGACCACGAACAGGGCGGACAGCAGGAGCAGAAGTCGTTTGTGGGCGATGCGCGCGCCGAGGCCCGTCAGTACGGGGGCGCCTACGACGACGCCGAGCGCGTAGGCGGAGACGATGTTGCCGGCGTGCGGCACAGAGACGCCGACCCCGTCGGCGATCTGGGGCAACAGCCCCATCGTGGCGAACTCGGTCGTACCGATGCCGAACGCGACAAGGGCAAGGGCCAACAGGGCCAGTGGCATAGAGCGGGAGTACCTTTCACGGGCGGCGATCCGGACGCGGCGGAGCAGACGGGACCATGGACGTCCTGCTCCTGTGGCCTGTCGCGCCGGCCACCATTGCCCGGTGCGCCCCCCAGGACAGGGAGGGCCCACAACCGGTGCAGCCGCGGCACAGGCCCACGCATTCCAGGATCGGCCGACAGGAGCCTATGGCCTGCATCACACTCTGGGGCGGCGCGTCCGGTGACGGGTCGCGTTCGCCGGGCACGAGCGGAGCGGGGGTGTCCGCGGGCGGTACGCCAGGGTGTCCCCGTCTCCCCCGCCAGGATGATCTGCCCCGGTCAGCAGTTCCTCGCCGTCGAACCCGGCGAGGGAGTTGAACGGCGCGTGCATGAGCGCCACATCAGCGCGGCCGTCGCGCAGCAGCTCCGGGAAGAGGTGTCAGGATCGCAGGGGGTGTTGTCGGAACATCGCCAGCCTCTTGGCCTGCAGTCGCCTAGGTTCGCGGGCATGCCACAGCAGAGCCGCAGCATCGTCCAGAATGCTTGGAAGGCGTTCGCCAGCCACGACGCCGACCGAATCTCCGCGGTCTTCACCGAGGACGCCGAGTGGCTCGCGCCGCAGGCAACGCTACTGCCGTCGCACTGGACGCCCCCAGTCACATGGTCGGCAGGAAGGCGATCGTGAGCTTCCTCGCCGAGGATTTTCCCCGCTTGTTCGTGAGTGACGTCACGGTCACCTTCCACGAGTTCCACGCCGACGGCGAGCGGGTGATCGTGGAGGAGACCATGACTGCGACTCTGGCCAACGGAAACCACTATGCCAACGACTATTGCTTCGTTTTCGAGCTCCGGGACGAGCTGATCCACCGGGTGCGCGAGTACATGGACACAGCCCGCGGGCACCGCATGATCTTCGGCCCCGGATCCGGCAGCAACGGCTCAACCGACGACCACGGTTCATCCGGCACGATCCACAGCCGCGACCGTCCCTTCCCCACGACACCGGCTCCTGCAGCAGGCACTCAGATACACCGCGGCAGCCTCGCCACACCTACCGCCGCAGACGTCAGCAGGGCATAGCCGGGTCACACAGGCTTCGGGTTGCCTTCGAGGCATGGGCCATCTTTCCGAACCGACAGCGGCCACGGCGAAGAAGAACGTCCCGAAGCCCCTGCGGGCCGACAGCGCGCCCACGGTGACTCACCCGGGTACCCCCGGCGGCGAGAGCTGGGCCCGGCGACTCGGCTGGGCCGTGTCCGGCGTCGACGACTCAGGCCGCGTCTCCGTCACCACAAAGGAAGGCCGCTGTATGTGGCTCGCCCCGCCACAGGACAGATGCTGTTGCGATCAAGCCGGTGCAGCTGATCGCTCTCCGGTCCGTCGTCGCGCAGCATCCTGGTCGCCACGTCGGTTAGCCTCAGCGGCGTGAACGGTTCCTCCCTGCCGGGCCGGCGCACGCCATGAGCGTCGTCGGCTCCTGTCCCCTCGGCGCCGCGACCACGCTCGCCGAACTCGCCCGGGATCCGCATCCGCGACTGGCGCTGCTCCGTGCGCAGGAGCCGGTGTCCTGGGTCCCCGAGCTGGACGGCTGGCTGGTGACCCGTCGTGATCTCGCACTGAGCGTGATGCGGGACGCCGAGACCTTCACCGTCGACGACCCCCGGTTCTCCACCGCGCAGGTCGTCGGCCCCAGCATGCTGTCCCTCGACGGCGACCACCACACCCGGCACCGCGAGCCCTTCACCGCCCCCTTCCGCCCCCGGGCCGTGCGTGACGGTTTCGCCGCGTTCATCGCGCGGGAGACCGACCGGCTCATCACCGCGCTGGAGCCGACAGGCGCCGCCGAACTGCGACGTGCCTTCGCCGGACCCCTCGCCGTCGCGGTCGTGACCGAGGCGCTGGGGCTGGCCGGCGCCACCGGGGACACGGTGCTCGCCTGGTACGACTCCATCGTGCGGTCGGTCTCGGACATCACCGCCGGCCACGCGGCGGGGCCCGCGGGCGTCGTGGCGTACGCGCAGCTGCGGACCGCCGTGGAAGTCACCGTCGCCGACCGGAACGCCCCCTCCCTCCTCGCCTCGGCCGCCGAGCGGCTGACCGTGCCCGAGGTGGCGTCCAACGCCGCGGTGCTGATGTTCGGAGGCATAGAGACCACCGAGGCGATGATCACCAACGCGCTGCTGCATCTGCTGCGGCACCCCGACCAACTCGTCCTTGTCCGGGCCGACGCCGATCTGCTGGACGGCGCGCTCGAGGAATCACTGCGCCTGGAACCCGGCGCGGCGGTCGTGGACCGCTATGCCACCCGGGACACCGTTCTCGGCCCGGCCGCGATCCGCCGCGGTGACCTCGTCACGGTCTCCCTGACGGGCGCCAACCGCGACCCGGACGTTTTCCCCGACCCCGACCTGTTCGACGTCCGCCGTGAGAACGCGCGTCTCCAACTGGCCTTCGCACACGGCCCGCACCACTGCCTCGCCGCCCACCTCGCCCGCCTGGAAACCCGCATCGCCCTCCAGCACCTGCTCGAACGCCTCCCCGCCCTGCGCCTCGACCCCGACCACATCGCGGCCCCGTACGGCCTGGTCTTCCGCAAGCCCACCACCCTGCACGTGCGGTGGGACCAGGCGGACTGATCGGACTTCAGTGCGGCCAAGGTGTACCCGCGCGTTTCCTGCGCCGGTTGGCCCCGGCTGATGCTGCGGCGGCGCCTCACGGCGCTCGGGCCGGCGGAACCGTTTCACCGCGCGCCATGTCCTCCTTCGCACAAGGTTGGTTCCACGCCGCGGGACCGCCTGCGAAGGGGGATGGCCATGGGGCAGGTACGCGAGGGGGCACGGTTAGGGGGCTTCTGATGGATCTCCGTGGGAGAAGGAGCGGCGTTCGGTGCGTGCTCTCGGTGTGCCGGGCGAGAGTCCTCGTAGCGGAGCTACTAG